>DATDVI010000025.1:0-28346 GCA_035290125.1 Candidatus Anderseniibacteriota bacterium | reverse complement strand
GGCTTGATTCGCCAAGCGACCCAGGACTTTGCCCGCCGCATCAAGGTGATGCCATTCTGGCTGCACTGGTGCCTTAGTCATACGTCAGTAAATCAATTTTAACGAGTACCGCGTCGTCTCCCCGACGCTTCGCCAATTTCGTTAGCCGCACGCCAGCTTTTCCCGCAGGCTGCTTTTTGGCTGCCTCAGTCAGCCAGTCCAGCTCACGCGCGTGCCCCAACTGCCTCAGTAACTCGCGCCGAGTATGGAGGGATAATTCCCGCTTTGCTTGCGTCAGCAGTCCCTCGGCTCGGGTCCGCAGCAGACGTGCCTTAGGTAGGGTGGTCGTAATCGAGCCATGCTCAAGCAGACTGCTCAGGAGATTCTTCAGCAAGGCGCTGCGGTGGTGTGCACCTCGCCCAAACGTCGTTTGTTTACCGCTTCGCTTCATACCGTAGCCTCGGGCGCCTCATCGGCGGCCGGCACGCCCTTAGTCTGATACTTTGCCCGCGCATCCAGGATATCTTGGACCGCTTTCTCGCCGAGCCCGGGCACATCCTGAATTTGTTCATCGGTTAGATCAACCACTTGCTCAACGGTGGTAATACCAACTCGCTCGAGTGCGTTGTGAACGCGTGACGGCAACTGCAGCAGATTGAGTGTATTTTCTGGTTGCTTCTCTTCCTCAACGGTTGCCGCTGCTTCGGGCGTATAGGTGGGGCGCTCACCCGTCAGGGGTGTAGCAAAATCGCCCGTCAGCTCACGAAAATGATCGGCCAAAATAGAGGCGGCTGCCTGCAAAGCAGCCTGTGGCGTCAGGCTGCCGTCGGTCGCAATCGTGAGCAGCAGCTTGTGGTAATCGGTTGCCTGGCCCACCCGCACGTTCTCAATCGTAAAGCTTACGCGCTCAACGGGCGTAAAGACGGCATCCAGGGCAATTGTGCCAATATCTCGTACCTCCCCCTCGCGTGCCTCAGCCGGCACATAACCTCGACCGCGTTCAACCGTGCAGCGTATTTTCAGCTTGGCTTTGGCGTCGGTCAGCGTGGCAATAAGCGCCTCGCCGTTAATAATCGTAACGCCGCTGAGAGCCTTAAAGTCCTTGGCCAGGATTTTTTTCTGGCCGCTCGTATCCAGTTGTAATTCCACAGGAGAATCGCTCTCGCTCGCCACGCGAACTCTCTTTAGGTTTAGCAACAATCCGACCATGTCTTCCTTGACGCCGGGCAGTGTTGAAAATTCATGATCCACACCCTCAATCTTCACATGGGTAATTGCCGCGCCCGGCAACGATGACAACAACACCCGCCGCAACGCATTCGCAATACTTGGACCATAGCCCGGATGATACGGATAAATAGCGAACGTACTTTGCCGCTCGCCCGCCTCCACCACTTCTACATTCTCCGGCAAATAAATTGGCTCCAACATAAACGTAAAATTAAGGTTAACGAGACAACAGTTCCACCACAGCCTGGGCGTCGATAGCCAGCTTCGCCTCCTCGGGCACCGGGCGGCCTGTTATCTTAAACGAAAAATTCTTGTTATCAAGCTCAATCCAGGCTGGGGTCTGGACATTCTGCATGCGCTTTTCATACGTCGTAAAGTACGCTTTCGCACGCTTGCTTTCTTTCACCGTCACCACGTCCCCGGCCTTAAGCCGGAACGAGGGAATATTCACGACTCGCCCATTAACTGTGATCAACCGGTGGGAAGCCATTTGCCGCGCCTGCGGGCGGGTGGCCGCCACACCCGCGCGAAAGAGAGCGTTGTCCAATCGCCGCTCGAGCAGCTCAATCAAATAGGGGCCACTTTCAGCATCGCGCTTGGCGACTGCCTCCCGATAGTAGCGCTTCAGCTGCTCCTCGCGCAGTCCAAACACGCGCTTGAGATTTTGCTTTTCCTCGAGCTGCACACTGTATCGACTTTGTCTGCCACGCTGCCCTCTCATAGGTTATACTCGACGCCGCTTAGGCGCTCGCACGCCATTATGCGGAATAGGGGTTATATCGCGAATCGATTTCAGGGTAAGCCCGGCCACATTGAGCGAGCGCACCGCCGCTTCCCGGGCGCTGCCAATGCCCCGCACGAAAACAGCTGCCTCGGTTAGGCCGTAGGGCTTTACTTTCTCCAGGACATCAGCCACCGCTTTCTGCGCCGCGTAGGGGGTAGATTTACGGGTGCCGCCAAAACCCACGCGCCCCGCGCTACTCTGAGCCAGCACATTACCCTCGAGGTCTGTAATAGAAATAATCGTATTGTTGTACGTGGACTGAATAAAAATCTTGCCTTGCTTCACGGCGCCTCGCGCCTTGCTTTTCTTTTGCTTTGACTCTTGTGCAGTCATAGAAATACCTTACGTCTTAGCGGCCGACGCCTTACGACCACTCCCGGCCGTGCGGCGAACGTTGCCGCGCACCGTACGGGTGTTAGTGCGGGTGCGCTGTCCGCGCACGGGAAGGTTACGCACGTGCCGCGTGCCGCGGTACGAACCAATGTCTTTATAGTGCTTAATATTCTGCATCACTTCCCGCCGCAAATCACCCTCCACGGTAATGGCGCGCTCAATGTAATCGCGCAAATCTTTCTCCTCCTTGCCGGTTAAATCACGCGTCTTGGTGGCCGGTGGAATCTTCAGCTCAGCTAAAATCTTCTGACTCAACGATCGGCCAATGCCATACACGCTCAGCAGCGCGATTTCCAGTCGTTTATTATCAGGCAAGTTGACCCCACTAATGCGAATCGCCATAGGCTACCCCTGTCGCTGCTTATGTTTCGGATTATTGCAAATAACAAAAACCTTGCCCCGGCGGCGAACCACCGAGCACTTTGCACACATCTTTTTAACTGATGTTCTCACTTTCATTCCATTCTGAGCACCACCCGCCCCCGGGTCAGATCGTAGGGAGAGAGCGCCACTTTGACACGATCCCCCGGCAAAAGCCTGATTCGGTTGACCCGCATTCTTCCGCTCAGGTGGGCCATAATCTCCTGGCCGCTATCGAGCTTAACCTTAAACTGAGCATTAGGAAAATTTTCGAGTACTTCCCCTTCAACCTCGACCGTGTCTTTTGTTCCCAGAGAGTGGTGTAAAAATTACAAATAAAAATGCCCGGCTTTCGGGCAAGCAGATACTATATTCAGCCTTCTACCCGAGTGCTTGCCGAGGCTGAGTTAACCTTAACCAACGCCCGCCAGATTGTCAACTACCCTCGAGCTGGCGCTCCGGGGTGAGCTCCAGCGAAATTCGCTGTTCAATCCGGGGAATCGATCCCACCCAAAAAGGCCACAGCATAATTTCCACACCCTGCACTCCCGGCAGACCCTCGAGGTACGTCCGGGCTTCATCCTGCGTTCGCCCAGCCAACTTAGTTTTCAGGGTATCCAGGCTCAGGTGCGGGATCGTTGTATGTGTCATCCGCACCGCCAACGTAATTTCATTCGCTTCCCAGTTAACAGATTTGACCGATTTTGTATACGAAATCGGGCCAGGAAACAGCATAAATTCAGCATCCAGATGGCCAGCAAGCATTTCGCGTAGATGACGCAAAACGTTCTCTTGCTCCAGGCCCATAACGCGCACGATCACGCTGGCCGAGTATTTAATCTCGGGTATCTTATCGCCCGCTACCGCCTCGGGAGTGAACGACGCAATCTCTCCCGTCCAGCTCTCTTCGACAAGCGACCAGCCGTGTGGCAGTTGCTCGCGGATTTCCAGCTCAACTTCTGTGCGCGCGCTCGCTGCGGCATTTTCCTGAGCCCGAGCCAAATCGGCTTCACTCACCACCGCGATCTCAGCCCCACTCCCCCCGGTCAGCGGCTGCTCCACCTCGGCGTAAATAAGCTGACGCGAAGTAGCATCCAGTGCCACGAAATCAAGTCGCTGCGGCCCAATGTTGCCCTCCTCCCCCGCCGCTGCAGCTTCTATTGGCACGCGCGCCCGGGTACCCGCTGGCACAATGGCGTGGCGCACCATATGAAAGATCCTACCATCAGGCGTCTGCAGGCGGCTTTGCTCACGCAGCGGCTGTTCCTGCGTCGAGGAGTTAACAATCATCGCCTCGCCCGCCGCGCGCGTGCCAACCTTTTCACGATTTTCCACCGGCACCACGCCGGTAACCGCCACCTCCCGAAAAAAAGCGTTGCCGGCCGCCACGGCACCCTCGGAGCCAATCACGACTTCTTCCTCAACAAGCAGGGGCGCGGTGCGTAAGCGCATTGCAATCGTCGCAGTTGGCAGGAAAATGAACGCAGCCAGACCGCCAACCACGAGCGCTAGAAAGAAAGCTCCCAGCAGTATTTTCCGCTCGCCCGCGCCCACCCTGGGCGCCCGCCGCTCCTGCTTCAGCGTTGGAGGTGTGGCGACAGGAATAGTGGTAACAGGCACCGGGCTGGCTTCTCGGCGTGTCTTGGTCAATCGCTTGGTTTCCTCGGTTGATTCATAGAGTTCCGTCGACTCTGCCTCGCTCCCCAGTCGCCGGGCGGGTCGTATATCACGCATAACTGTAGTATAGGCACGCCCTCTATGCCTGGCCAGCCGGCGAAAACTCAGCTTTCAGGCGCCGGATGCCTTTCCCGAGTGATTCTTCTTTCGTAATCCGCAGGTAGCCGAGCTCTCCGGTTCGCCGCACATGGGGGCCGCCGCAAATTTCCCGCGAGTAATCTCCGATCGAGTACACACTTACCCGCTCGCCATATTTTTCGGCAAACAAGCCCAGCGCTCCAGCGGCTCGGGCTTCCGCCACTGTCATCTCTTGCCGCTCTACCGGCAGGTCTGCCTGAATCTTCTCATTCACAATCGCTTCTACCTGCGCACGCTGCTGTGCGGTCAATTTCTCGCCGTGGGAAAAATCAAAACGCAGTCGCTCCGGGGTAATATTGCTGCCTTTTTGCAGCACATGATCGCCTAAAACATCACGCAGTGCCTGGTTCAGCAAATGCGTAGCGGTGTGGTACTGCACCGAACGCACCGAGTGGTCAGCCAAGCCCCCCTTAAATTTTCCTGCGGCCGCCGTGCGCGATTTTTCCTGATGCTGCGTCCTAGCCTCAGCCAATTCCTGAGCATAGTTAGGCGAGAAAGAATCACCTCGCCCCACAATAAATTCTTCAGCGAGCTCAATGGGCACGGCATAGGTCGAAGAAACCCCAAAAACCTGATAACCGGTGAAGCTACCAGTCTGATTTTTTGCAAGTTCGTTCAGTCCGCGATCAAGCGCCATCTCAAACTTATGCAACTCTTCCCTCAAGAGTCGCTCAGCCTCGTCTGCACGGCTCAAGAGCGATGGGTAGACGTTGCTGTACTGCTCAACAATCACCTGCAAGCCCCGGGTCATCGCCGCTGTGATACCCTCAATCCGCAGTGTCCGAGCCGCCACGACCGCGCGCCGAATGAGCCGGCGGGCAACATACCCCCGCTCAGTATTCGAGGGCTGTACCAGCACGTCATCGCCAAGCACAAACGTAATCGCTTTAAGGTGATCCGCCAAAATGCGCCGCCAGCGTTCATCCGGCTGACGAATCTGCGCATCGAGCCAGGTGAGCAGCGGCGCAAAAGTATCAATTTCGTAGATCGACGACAACTCATTCAGGATCATAACCGTCCGCTCGAGACCCATTCCGGTATCGACGTTTTGCTGGGATAGCTCGCGCAGCTCGCCGTCTGCGCCGCGGTCGTACTGGATAAACACATCGTTCCAAATCTCAACCCAGTTTTTATCAGTGGGATCAAAGTGATCCGGCGGTGGAGTGTTAGCACACCAGTAAAACATCTCAGTATCTGGGCCTTGCGGTCCTGCTGGCACATTCCCAGCGGGTTTACCCGCCGTAGCTCCGCCTACGGGCGGAGCGTAGGCGGGCCACCAGTTATCCTCTTTCCCCAAATACGCAATCCGGGACTCTGGCACGCCAAGCCTCTGCCACATACTCGCCGATTCCTCATCGCGCGGCGCATCGGCATCCCCCGCAAACACGCTGACCGCCACATAGCTTGGATCAATGCTCAGCCACTGCTCAGACGTTAAAAATTCCCAGCTATACGCAATCGCGTCTGCCTTGAAGTAATCTCCCAAGGACCAGTTGCCGAGCATTTCAAAGACCGTCGCGTGTGTCGCATCTCCCACCGCTTCAATGTCAGTGGTCCGCAGGCACTTCTGCGCGTTCGTTAAGCGTTTGCCCGCCGGGTGCGGCTGTCCTTTCAGATACGGCACTAACGGGTGCATACCCGCAGTTGTAAAGAGCACCGAGGGATCATTCTCCGGTACCAAGGGCGCACTGGGAATCCGCGCGTGTCTCTTGGACTCAAAAAACTGCAAAAACTTCTCGCGCAACGTGTCAGTCGAAATAGCGTTCATGCGATAAAGGTTACTCAACGCGCTCTGCCTGCGCAAACTACTAATGCCCCCCTTGCTCCGCCAGCTGGCGGAAGGGAGGCTAGGGGGGATTAGAAATACTTCCGCTCTTTGGAATCCTTAACCAACGCAAATGCTTCCTGCGCCGAATCCACTACCCTGTACAAGTCAACATCACTGGAGTCGACCATCTTGGTTTCCTGGACCATCTTGTCCCGAATCCAGTCATCGAGCGGCAGCCAGAATTCATTGCTCACGCAGACGATCGGCACCGGCTCCATTTTTTTCGTCTGGACCAGCGTGATCATTTCAAAAAATTCATCCAAGGTGCCAAAACCGCCGGGAAAAAAAACATAGGCCTGGGCTGAGGCCGACAGCATCACCTTGCGAATAAAAAAGTAGTGAAAGCCAATCCCGCGCTTGATGTACTCATTACGCCGTTGCGTGGTAGGCAACTCAATATCCAGCCCGATCGATTCTCCGCCTCCCTCGACCGCCCCGCGGTTCGCGGCCTCCATAACGCCCGGCCCTCCGCCCGTGATCACGGTAAAATTATTCTCGGCTAGCAAGCGGCCAAACGCGAGTGCCTCCTGGTACCAATGAGACTTTTCTGTTAATTGGGCCGAGCCGAAAATAGTCACCTCGCGCCGGAGCGGGTAAAGAAATTCAAAACCCTCGACAAATTCTGCCATGATCCGAAAAATGCGCCAGTTGGCATTTTCAGCGAAATCAAACGGCTGATCAAGACAAATTTTTTCATGTGGTCGGGCGGTATCTTTCATATACGTCGTGCTCAGTATATCATGCTTACCGCATCTGCGGCGGCTTCGGCCCCAGCCACGCGCCTGCCTGCCGGTCAGGCAGGCGTGCCTCTTTTTTACGCTCCGCTTTCACGATGCTGTAGCACTCCTTGCAGTAGGCCGGCCGGTCAGGGGCAGGTACAAAGGGCACATCGCTCTCTTTCCCGCAGCGGGCACAGGTAATTTCTATGCGTGGCGGCGTCTCTCCAGCTACGCGAGCCGGCAGCGGCTTTGATGCCGTCAGCAAGCTGGCCAAATCAGTAATTTCTTCCTGCCCAACTGGCCCGTTCGCATCCTCGAGCTCCGCATCTGCCTGCGCGGGGGAGGGGAGGCTAGCGAGCAGCGATTCTTTCTCAGAACGGCGCTCTTTTCCCACTCCCGCCCGCGGCAACTCTCCGCTCTCCTCGGCCGCTGCGGTGGTAAAGACAATACCGCTCCAGCGAGCAATCTTATCCTCAACCATCTGCCGCGGTCGCCCATAGCGCTCGCGCGAAACCTTAATAACATTCGCGCGCTTGCCATACGCTGCCGGCGAGGGCGGAATCGTCTGCATACTAAAGGGCTTGCTCGTAATACCGTGGATCATCAGCTTAATGTACGCGTTGTACTTATCGAGGTTAACAAGGTCCGTCTCAGTAAACGTTGGGGCAAACTCCTTTGCCATAAACTCAGCATCGGTCGCCCCTACGCGAAACGAGACAATCGTGCCGGCATTACCAAAGACCGCATCTCGTACCGGCTCCTCCATCTGCGTAATGTACTGGTGGGCAATTGTCAGATTGAGCCGATATTTGCGCGCTTCCGACAAAATAGTCGCAAAGGATTCCGTCGCAAAGTTCTGAAATTCATCCACGTAGAGGTGAAAATCAACCCGCTCGCTCTCCGGAATATGCGCCCGGTCCATCGCTGCCAGCTGAATACGCGTGATGAGCATGGCCCCGAGCAAGGCAGAGTTGTCTTCCCCGATGCGTCCTTTCGAGGCGTTAATCAGCAAAATCTTCTTGTTATCCATAATATCTTTCATGTCGATCGTGCTCTTCGGCTGCGCCACGATGTTACGAATAATTGAAGAGGTCAGGAATTGCCCAACTTTATTCTGAATGGGCGAAATCGCTTCGCTCCGGAACCGTTCATTGTAGTTAGCAAATTCATTCAGCCAGAACGACCGCACCACCGGATCCTGAATCGTCGTCACTACTTTTTTGCGGTATTTATTATCGCCAAGCATCCGCAAGATACCGAGCATCGTGCTCGAGGGGTAATCCAGCAACGCCAGAATCGTATTACGCAGAATATACTCCAGCCGCGGTCCCCAGGAATCGGCCCAGATTTTTTTGAGCGATCCAATTAGACCCGAAGAAACTAAATACTTATACTGGGGATCAACCGCCTCAAGTACGTTAAACGCAATCGGCCAGTCGACATCGGCCGGGTCAAAATAAATAACATCATTCACCCGCTGCGGCGGGATCACGTCGAGCAGAGAGTCAGCCAGATCCCCGTGGGGGTCAACCAGAGCGACTCCCTTGCCCGTTTCGATATCCTGGCGAATCATATTTTCGATCAGAGTCGTTTTACCAACGCCAGTTTTTCCGATGAGGTACACGTGCCGCCGTCGATCGTCGGCATAGATACCGAACGGTTTATTTTGACCGCGGAAGCGAGTCTGCCCAATGACGGTGATGTCTGATTCTGGGGTAGTCATTACACAAAGGGTACATTATCTGGCGGCCCGCCAGAACCAGCTTTTGCCCGCTCCACCGCCGGTGCGCGCACATACTTCACTGGGAAGTGATACAGCGTGGCTAATTCTTCGGCACTCATAAAAAACCCGCTGTTGATATTGCCAAAGTCGCGCCACTGAAAACCGAGAAAGACACGGCGCTTACGCCAGTAGCGCCGCCAATCTTTCAGGATGTAATCGGGCGCATTCGATTTTGTCTCCGGGTCCGGGGCAAAGGCATTGAGGTGAAACGTATTAAATTGCTTAAACCCGCCTAGTGCCCGGCCGACATTTGGCTTGTGCATTTTGCCCGCGGGAGCAATATGCAGTACGCGAATTTTTGTCTTATAGCCGCCGCTGGAGATCTTGCGCACAATACCCTCCATTTTCGCCCGATCCAGCTCGCTGACTTTCGGAAACGTAGTGCCGCCATTTCCCCTGGAGTCGCCCGCCTCGAGCGGCCCTTGAATAATGGCACGAATAAACAAGCCGGGAACTGCCAATAAGGCATCAGCTGCTTGGCTCCAAAGGCTCCGCTTTTTCTCTACTTCTTTCCCGGCTAATTCGTTAATCTTTTCCTCTGCGGCCGCCGCCCACTCGGTCACGACCGTCGATTTAACGGGTCGGACCATCACTTGTACCCAAAATTCTTCGCCCTCATTAACATTCGTATACGCCTCGATCAGCGCCTGATGCGGATCAACGTATTTTTCTTCTTCAGCCAGCGTATCTTCGTAGTCACGGTAGGTCTTAACCGGCAGGAAATCATCTTCGGCGAGAATCATTTCGGTGCCAAACACATCAAATTTCTTTTCGATATCCCGCCAGGAGTAACGCTGGGTATAATCTTCCACTTCAGTAATTTCCGCCTGCGGATACTGGCCGTAAATGACGCCTTCAAAAAAAGTGTGGTGGGCAGTGGGCACCACCATTATGTAGCGCACTCGCCCCTTGGTGCAGTAAATCTCACAGCTATACCAGGCCTCCAGCATCCCATCGAAGTACTTCTCAATCAGGTCAGGGTTCTTATGGATGCCATCCCACGTATCATAGGTATTTTCCATGGCTTTCGGTGTCTGGTCCGCTTCCTCGGGGACTGTTATGTGCAGGTACGTCCACTGGATAGCGTTGGCGTAGTCGTTGGTAATGATATTCATATACAAGCGCCAAATCAGCGCCAGTACGACAACGACACCTACCAGCCACCCCCAGGCGAGGCTGATACCTAAAAATTCCTCCAGCATAACCCCCTAAGTATACCGCGGTTTAGCGCAGGGTGTAACGATCGCCTTCGAGGCGCTGAATTTTGTCACTATTCTGCAAGCTGAGCAGCACAGTTGTTTTTTTCACCAAGCGCTGCTCCAGCACGCGGTCCAGGAGTTCTTCGCGGCTCAGTGGGTCGTTTGCTTGAGCCAAAATTGCCTCGAGAACATCGGCCACGGTGCCGGGCATGTAGCCCCACTCTTTCAGACCATACAGTCCTCGGCCGACTAAAACAAAGCGCTCATCTTTAATCAACTCATTGTGAACCGTCTGAGCGTGCGCGCGCTTCTGGTCGAAGCGAGCGTCATTAATCATTTCGGTGATAGCACGAAAATGCGCCGGCTTGCCGTGGCGCCGCAGCACAACGTAGGCTTTATCCCCAACACCCCGCGGCCGCGTTTCCACCCAATCAATCAAGCCCCACTCACCAAAGACTGTCGGCTCCATGCGCTTGCTTGCGCGCAAGAGCGCATCAACACATTGGTCGGGCAGCTCGCTCGCGGGCAAGCTCAGGCTCGAGCGCACACCCCTAATAACCTCTGCCACCGGCAGCGGGTGGGCAGCACTCGTCAGGAGTTCCTCAGCCGCCGCAACAACGGCGGCATTGTATTTGCGGTGCAGTGCTGGGTGCGACCAGTGTGGACCAAACACGGGGGACTTCGAAACATATTCAAAGGAAGGTAAAATGTAGAGGTAAAATGTCACCAACGCTGGCTTAATTGCGTCCCCGGATTCCCGGCTCACCAGCTCAAATAAGTGGTCGGCTGTCATCACCCCGCCATGGTGGGCAAAAGCTTCGGTCAATTCCTGATTCACCTGCGCCAGCAAATCCTCCCGTCGGGCGAGTAGTTTCTTAGCCGAAGCCTCTATTTGGCGCACCCGTTCCCGCGTGACCCCATATTCCCGGCCAATGCTCTCCAGTGTCTCCCCCTCACCGGAAACAAGGCCGTAACGTCGGTTAATAATATCGCGCGAACGAGCATCCAGCGCCTCGAGAAGGCCGCGGGCTGTTTCCTCAAAAATTGTCGCAGTAAATGTCATAACGGATAATATAGCCTCATGTTGACTTTTAGTCAAGTAGTATTTCAAAGAGAATGAAGACAGGTCAACTGGGCACTATAACCAGAAGCAGCGGGTACGTCCAGTGAGCGCTGCAGCTGCTGTCAGGGGAGATTGACAATCTGGCGCAAATGTCGGTCTAAGATACCCGCGCTAAAGGCAAGCGCGACATCATATGAATCAGCGAACGCCGAAAGTTTCGGGGCCAGGTGTTCAAAATCAACCTGCTCAACGAGGCGGGAGGTACCCTCGCGCAGTTGCTGCGCCAGTCCACCCAGGGCCGCATCGGCGGCTGCTCTTTCGCTGCCCCGCCCGGTTGGCAAAAAGACCGGTAACAGAACAATGCCATCTGCGGCGCGCAACGCCGTAATAAAATCTTCAGCAAAGCGCTGCAGTCGCTCCAGCATATGAACTTCCAGCAGAACCAGGATTTTTCCTGGCTGTGTTTCCCGAACCGCTTGCAGTGTCGCGGCGATTTCGGCTGGATGATGCCCATAGTCAGAGATAATTTTTAGTGGCCCAACCTGACCCAGTGGTTCAAGGCGGCGATGTAATTGCGGCAGTGTTGCTAACGCAGCGCGGGCAGAGTCGGCCGCGATGCCAAGCTGCTCCGCCGCAACAACCGCCAGGGCAGCGTTGCTGCGCATGTGGGCACCCTCAATGCGAGGCGGAAAATCAGCCGCAGCTTCTCCCGTTAACGTCCTGGCTGGCCACGGCAGTGGGGTGTTTTCCCTGAGCGCAACGGTCGTCACCGCCCAGCCGTCTGGCTCCAGCTGCTCCAGAAAAGTCGCAAAGCTTCGCTGGACCGCCTCAAACGACGCAAAGTAATCGGGGTGATCAAAATCGAGCGAGACAATAATGACTCCCAGCGGCCGGTAGCTGAGAAAGTGATCACGGTACTCATCGGCCTCCAGCAAAAACAGGTCTCCCTGCCCCTGCCGCGCTCCGCGACCCTCCCAGGTCGACACGCCGGCGCCAATGAGCACTGTCGGATCCTGGCCATGCTCAATCAAAATGTGCGCCAGCATGAACGTCGTTGTTGATTTCCCATGCGTGCCGGCAACTGCAATCAGCCGACTCGAATGAGCCAATTCCGCCACCGCCTGGTGATACGCCAGCTCGCGTATGCCCGCGTGCTGCGCATGCTGTCGCATCGGGTCGCTGGGCGGCACCGCATCAGAATAAATTAACAGGTCAGCCAGCGGTTTACTGGAGGCGGCAGTCCACTGCACAAATGCCAAGTCAGCCGCATACTGCAGCAGAGCTTGCTGCGTATCACTGCCGATAACGTTCGTGCCTCGCTGCGCCAGTAGATACGCCAGCCCCCGCATACCGGCGCCGCCCACCCCCACCATGAGCACGTTTTTTGCTAGCGCAAGCACGCCTTATTCTTTCGCAGCTCCCTGGCGCGGCGCAAAACCGCGCGCCAGCTTAAACGCCAGCTCAGCAATATCGCGCGCCGCGCGCGGCTTATCGAGTAGCGCAATATTTGTTTCTAGTGTGGCGCGAATTTCCGGATGGTTAAGAATATCTCGGATACTTTGCTCAAGGAGTGAACGTCCCAGGTTATCCGGATCAAGCACTCGCGCTGCGCCCGCTGCTTCCAGCACTGCCGCATTGTGCCGCTGGTGATCCTGCGCGGCTCCGGATAGCGGCACCACGATGCTGGCTTTACGCACATGAGCAAGCTCCGCGAGCGACGTCGCCCCGGCCCGGCTCAGCACAACATCCGCCGCCGCCATCACTGGCAAAATTCGCGGCAAGTATCCGAAGACTTTATAGTTCTGCACCGCCGGCGCGCTCTTGAGCACCTCCGTCGCCCGTTGCTTCACCGCTGCCTCATGCTCGGAGCCCGTCACGTGGATAACCGCCATATCGTGTACAAGTGAGGGTAACACCTGCAGCACGACGTCGTTAATCTGCTTCGCGCCCTGGCTGCCGCCGATCACGAGCAGCATCGGCTTGCTATCCGGCAGCCCATACTCTCGCTTGATCGCGGCGGGGTCTGGCCTCGCCGGCAGAGCGCGCACGGGCGTGCCCGTAACCAACGTTTTGTTCTTATAGTACTGAATGGTGCGTCGCGTATCGGCGTAGCCGACCGTAATAACCGATGCCCAGCTCGCCATGACACGGTTAGCCAACCCCAACACCGCATCGGACTCATGTAACAGAAAAGGGATGCGGTAAAAAACGGCCGCCACACTCGTCGGCAGGCTGCCAAATCCCCCTTTGCTAATCACCGCATCGGGCATGATGCGCCACATCTGGAGCAGGGCCTTGAGTACTCCCAGCGGCAGTCGGCCCAGCAAGTCACCCACTGTTTGGGCCGAGGGGTAGCGGCGTAGCTTACCAGAGGGAATGTGTATGGCTTTCACCCCCAGCTGCTCAAAGTAGCGCGCGGCAGGTTCAGTCAAAACGCCGAGAAAATAAATATCGAGCCGGCTCGCATCAATCCAGCCCGGCAAGCTCTCTTTCTGCTCGGCATACACCACTCGCAGCGCATCCACGATCGGCTCAAAGGGTATCACGTGTCCGCCCGTGGCGCCGCCCGTCAGCACGATTCTCATGTCTTGTACTGTAGCACGGTATAGCGCGAGATATTCAGCAGAATTCCCGCCGCCAGCAAAATGGTCGCGAGCGCCGAGCCGCCGTAGCTGATAAACGGCAAAGGGATTCCGGTCAACGGTAATAGGGCCATAATCGCGCCCATATTAATAAACGCCTGGACAACGATCCAGCTGGTGATCCCGCAGGCCAGGAGTCGGCTAAACGTGTCCGGCGCTTGCCGTGCAATCGCGAATCCGCGCCAGGCAATCACGCCAAAGGCGAGCACGACCATGATCGTACGGACGAAGCCCAGTTCCTCTGCAATGACCGCAAAAATTGAGTCCCCCGCCGGCTCAGGCAGGTAGTAGTACTTCTGTCGACTCCGGCCGAGGCCGAGCCCCCACCAGCTGCCGGTGCCTACCGCGAGCAGCGCCTGGTTAATCTGGTAGCCGATCCCCTGCGGATCAAGCTCTGGGTGCAGGTACACCATCAGGCGCTCCAGGCGATAGCGCGCTGTGTTAACTAAAACAGCAAACAAGCTGCCCCCAATGAGCAGAACGATCCCCAGATGATGCAGTCGGAAGCCGGCCGCGAAAACCATCGACCAAGCAATAGCGGTAATGCTAAACAGGGTGCCAATGTCGGGTTGGAGAATGATTAAGCCACTGAGCAGCCCGGTGATGACCAAAAAGGGCAACACGCTTTTGCGCCAACTCTGCACCTCCTCGCCTTTCTTCTCCAGCAACGCCGCCAGGTAAATAATAATCGCCAGCTTTGTTATCTCCGTTGGCTGCAAGGTAATTGGCCCGAACCCAATCCAGCGCGACGCGCCGCCATACGACACCTGCAACCCCGGCACAAAAACGAGCACCAGCAGCACCAAAGAAATAACCAGGCTCGGCAGAGCAGCTTTACGCCACACACCATACGGCACAAAGTAGCCGATCAGAAAAAGCGCCAGCCCCACCGTGCCCCCATACAGCACCTGGTGCTGGGCAAAGAAGTAGGGGCTCTCCCGAAAACGTTCGGCAATCACCGATGATGCCGATGCCACCATAATCACGCCGAACAAGGTCAGTCCGAGCACGGTGAGGAGAAGAACGTGATCAGACGAGTGCTTTGTCATAAAGGGTCTACCGCTGCGCGGAACTGCTCGCCGCGATCAAACTCATGCAAAAACAAGCCAAAACTTGTTGCGCCTGGCGACAGCAGCACGACATCTCCCGGCTGCGCAAGTTCTGTCGCTCGCTGCACTGCCTCAGGCATAGTGGCAACCTCGTACGCTGGCGGCGCCGCATCTCCAAAAGCCTGCTTGAGAGCTGCTCGCATGTTTGCCGTCGCCGTGCCGGGCAGCCAGATCAGGGCGCGAATAACACTCGCGGCTTCAGCGTTGGCCAGCTCCTCGAATTGCAGGGCTTTATCTCCACCACCGAGGATGTGCACAATACGCTCCCCCGCTAAACTTCTGAGCGCCGCAATAGTCGCGTCCGGCATCGTGGCCGCTGAGTCGTTGATGTAACGCACCTCCTGAACTTCCCGAACAGTTTCCAGACGATGTGGCAGACGTTCCAGCGCGCGAACACCTCGGGCAATATCCTTGAGTCGCACCTCACGAAGATACGCCAGCAAAATTCCTGGCAGGACATTACGCCGCTCATGTTCGTGCGGCAGCGCGATCGAATGCACGGGAAACAGCACGCTTTCTGCTCCCTCGAGCCGTATCACGACTGCGCCATCTCGGACAAAAATTCCCTCGGCGTCTGCTGGCAGCTCGCGCATCGAAAACCAGAAGCGTTTACCTGGTGTCTCGAGGTCATGTGCACGCAACTGCGCATCATCCGCATTCAGCACCACCTGCCCATTTTTCTTCTGAAAGCGAAAAATCGTCTGCTTCGTCTCAATATATTCCTCAAACGATTCATAGGTATTTAAGTGGTCGCGATACAGCGAGGTAATCACCGCCACCGGCGGACTTATTTTCCGCTCAGCAAGCGCCTCCAGGCGCCAGCTCGACAGCTCAAAAACAACCGTCGTCTCTGGCGTAATGTGTTTTAGCTCAGCCAGTGGCGAGACGCCGTCTGTCCCCACCTCAACCAGGTGTGCCTCTTCATCCTCAGCCTGCAGCAGCGCCGCTAGTACTTTCGTACATGTTGTCTTCCCCTTGCTACCCGTGATGCCAATAATATCAGTCGCGCCCAGCGCGGCACAGGCCGCAAAAAACAAGCTGCTATCCATTTCGATAGGGATGCCAGCTTCGTGCGCAATCTGTAAATACTTCGACTTCCGCGGCACGGCTGGATTACGCACGACCATGTCGGTGAGCCTAAAATCCTCTTCGCGATGCACGCCGAGAACAAACTGCACGTTCTTGAACTTTCGCCCCAACTCTTTTCGCAGGCGCTCAAGTGATGGCGCTAGCTCAGCTTCTGTTTTCAAATCCGTCGCCAGCACGCTGGCGCCTTGCCTCACCAGCCAGGCGATCGTCCCAACCGCGCCACCATGCAACCCCAGGCCCATGACAGTCACCCGCTTATTTTTCAGGTCCATAAGCCTCCAGTATAAAGGCCAACGCATCGCGGCAGTAGACTTGACAAAATACAACTATTTGATTATAAAAGATCAAGAAAGATGTTCCTTACAACTCTTATGAGAAAGGAAAACCAGTGAAAGCAAGTCACTTCTTTATCTACACCAGCCCGAATCGGAGCAACTGTATTGCTACTTTCGGGCACGACCCGCTCAGACGTGAGGAGCTTGCAGAAATGTTGGGAGCAAATGCTCACCTCGAGCATACGGGTCAACTCGAATCTACCGTGCAGAAATTCTGGGAAGAAACATACCAGGGGGAGGCTTTCGCACTCGATCCACCCTCATCTCTGCTGCGAATTTACGAGTTTTTTGCAGCTGGTTGGAATGCAGCTGCAGAGTACACCAACACTCCTGCGCAGCGTATGACGGTAGAGTTGATCCGAGAATTAGTCAGACAGAGGCCAAACCATGAAAGCGTTGGGGTTGTAGCTCACTGCTTCAAAAAACTGAAGTTTGACGCTGCCGAGGAATGCAGGATCTCGCGAAAAGAATGGCAAATGATACTCCTACTCAGTTTTCAGATGGCGTTCGTGGTTTGCGCCCGACGATTCGGCCAATAGCCACCAAAGCTCACAGTTCGCTAACCTTTCGATTCCCCCCACCCGGCCTAACAGTCGGGTGTTTTCTTTTTTTTATCAACCTATGGTTTTCTACCACACATCGATGTGTGGTAGGGCATATCCCTAACTAAGGGCACAAAAGGCCATACTTGACATAAATTTGAATATAGTATAGTATATCCCTCGTCGTAACTACGACCTACCAGGCTCAGCAGTGTTGCAGAGCTCAAAGAGAAATCAGGTAGCACCATTCCGTTTCGTGATAGTGAGGTGTGATATGGAAACGGGCACAGTAAGATCTTTCAGAATCAATGAGCGTGGTGGTTACGGATTCATTTCGACCTCGCGAGGCGAAGATCTGTTCTTCCAGCGCAACGACGGCGGGCAAGTCGAACCTGGTGAGCCGCCCACGATTAAAACGTGGGAGCCGGTTCGTGAGCCACAGAAAGGCGACCACATCTACTTCTGGAGAAGCAGCAACAAAAAGGGGCCAAAAGCAGCCCCTTGGTGCTTCAAAGAAGGGTGGGATGCAGCTATCGCCCGCGGGCTCGAGCTGCGCGTCAGCTACTTACTTGGCTCTGTTCAGGACGACTTTCGCGCGGCTCACTACTATCTCGAGAACCAGAGGCCAATAGTGGCTCGCGAGGTATTAACGAGCGAGAACTTCAAGCGTGACTACGGTGCGGTGATGGAAGCCGATGAAGCGCTTCAGCATGCAATCGGTCGTGTCGCCAAATCCTCGTACGAAGCAAAAGTAGCAGCTCTACAGGAATACCGCGACAGCCTCGAGCAGTTGGTTGCCGATGCGATCACGGAGCACAGCCGCAAGTTTCGTGCGGCGGCTCATGCGCTTCGCACCCGGTTTCAAGCCAGCGTTCTCAACGGCAACCAAGGTGCCGCGGCCGCTGCCCTGCGCGAACTCAAGTCCGCTGAAAATAAAGCGGGACTTGAACTACAGTTGGGGGCGGCGGAAGCAGAAGCGTGGCTGGACGACGCTACTACCCAATTAGCAGGTATGCAAACATATCGGCGGTTTCGCAAAACCTTGCTCGCCTACTAGCAGCTCATTCAAGTACAATAACAAGTACCCCGCACCCGGCCTCACAACCGGGTGTTTTCTTATGCTCAGCTCGACTACCTGTTTGACATAAGCCTGATTATCTGATAAAAATATTCAGCGCCATTTCTGATCGATCTTTGTCACAACCAACTTGAGGAGGGTTGGCCATGGAGTATCCCGTTCGCGTTGTTACAACTGGTTGTTTTCAAGAGGGTGACATCTATATGCAAAAGGAGGAACTTCAACCCCTGCCGAGCGACGTCGTTGAGAAGGTCGAGGTAGTTTGGGGGCAAGAGCTGGAGCGAAATCCGAATCTCAAACCTGGACCGCTCCTGGTCGCACGCTCTGTGGACGTCCGCGTCCGGAGTCTGCATCTGCGCTGCGGTGTATCGAACTACAAGAACTTTATGGGCACGACCCATGAGACGGTGGCTCCTGGCATCGCTGAGGAACACCGACACCGCGCGATTGGATTTCTCGCCGTCACTATTACTTCGGACAACTGCTTTCTGCTCGGCGTTCGCAGTCCAAAGATCGATTGGGGTAATCTGCGTCACGTTGTCCCGGCCGGGCGACTTCGTCCGGATGAGCAGGACCCATTCACTGGCATCCGCACGGAGTTCAAGGAAGAACTCGGCCTGTTGCCCGGCGAGATCCAGGATTTAGTATGCGTTGGCGTCGTTGCCGATGAGACCTGGGGACGCTTGAACTATGAATTCTGTTTTTATGCCACGACACCTCTCACTGCCTGGCAGGTGATCCAGAGAGCGCGAGGTGCGAAGTCGGCAGATGAACACTGCCAACTCGAACCATTTCCCTGGTCGCCAGAATTTGTCCGCAACCTCTTACTGGCTGATACGAACGGCTTCGTACCGACCGGCTGGGCAGGAATCGCCCTGTGTCTCTGGCACTCACATGGCCCGAACTCGTTCCCGCTTTGGACGCCTGTCCATCGAACGTATACAGAGCACATGGGCCGACGCCTGTATGCGTAAAAGTTATAATCGTTCTCCCCACCCGACCTACCCGTCGGGTGTTTTCTTTTTTTGCATCAACCGTAGAGTTTTCTTACGACACATTGATGTGTGGTAAAGGTATTGAACCATTACATAGGCTTGACAAATAGAAATAGATGTGCATAATCGCAACAGCCCTTTTCAACAACCCGTTCCCTGCCAGAGAAAAAACAATGAAGCTCAGTAGTCTCTTAAAAAAGCGAGGGAAAAGCAAAGTGCCTTGCCAGAAGTACTTTCTATGCGTTGCTGATTCCCAAAACAAGCAGCGCAAAATAGAACTTGCACCAGACCTGTATCGTCTGGGACGGCATGAGCAGTGCGAAATCGTAGTACAGTGCCCGTACATTTCCAGATTTCATTGCCTCGTGATCGTCGACAGTGACCTTAATATCACCATCACCAGCTATTCAACGAACAGCAAGAGAGCAATAGTCAATGGAAAGTCACTCGGGTATGGCGAACTGCGTCGGCTAACTGCGGGCGACACAATTTGTCTTCATGATAATGCGATGGCAGTACTTATCAGAGAGTGATAAAATCACGGCAGAAAATCCCCCACCCGGCTTCAACCCCCGGGTGTTTTCATTTATTGCCAGAATAGTTCTTGACGCATCACGCTCCGCGCAGAACTATAAAGTCAGTGCGATCAACGGATTGCTCTTTGGTGAATAGTGATACAAGAGTGTGTGGAAGTGGGAATAGCAGTTCCGAGGGCTAAATTCGATGGAGAGCCCCTGCGTTGAGGTGCCCTTTCAAGGGAGTGAGTAGCGGCTATCGCCACTCTCTATCTATGAAACGGCGCTTGCTGTAGTCCTGGACACTAACCTTGGAGACAGTGTCTGAAAAGTGGAACATGCAAAATATAACCTCGGGTATTAGTAGGCCACGGTGGCAACGGTATTGCATGTTAGGCCGTACATGGGTGAATGAACCGGTTGGACCTTACGCTAAGTATACATTCATACCAGCCCTAAGGAACCTGCAGCAAAAGCATCTGTCCTGCCGGTATACGCAGCCACGCACTCTTATTTTTTACTACAAACTCCAGCTGCCGGTGCCGAGCAGGCCAACGACAAGCCCGATGCTGGCCGAGACAGCCGCCACGATCCAGAACCGCATCGTCACCTTTGTCTCCGGCCACCCCAGCGCTTCAAAATGATGGTGAATGGGCGCCGACAAAAATACTTTTTTGCCAAACAATTTCTTCGACGTTACTTGGATAATTACTGAAACCGATTCTAAGACTAACGGAAACGCGATAATGGGCAGGACTAATGCTGAGTTAGTGAGCATCGCGATCACGCCCAGAGTTGTGCCCAAACTCATCGCCCCTGTATCCCCCATGAAGAATCGCGCCGGGTACACATTGAACCACAAGAACGCCAGCAACGCCCCAACAATCGCGGCGCAGAACATCGCCAGCTCCACGCGCCCCAAGGCAAACGCCAGCGCCGTGTAGGCGCCGAAGCAAAACAGCAGAATACCGCCGGCTAAGCCATCCAGCCCATCGGCCTCGTTCACCGAAAAAGCGGTGGCCACCAGCACCAGCATAAACAGCGGCACATACCACCAGCCAATCTCAAAATCGCCGACCCCAGGAACGTGAATAATGCTCCAGCCCAGCTTCGTAAAAAACCACCAGGCACCAAAGGCGGCAATCGCCGTGTAGAGAACCAAGCGCTGTTTGACCCCAATACCACCACTCGAGGGACCAAAGCCGATTACATTTAAATAATCATCGACCAAGCCCACCAGCGCCGAGGCAACCAGTGCCCCCAGCGGCAAGAGCGTTTGCGGCCGGGAAAGAAAATTCAAGCTATCGGAAAAGGGCGTCGGGTAAAAGTAATCAAGGAGCCAGAACAACAAGGCCAGGAGCAGCACCGTGCCCCAGATGATAATACCGCCACCAACCGGCGTGCCGGCTTTCGCAGCGTGCAACTTCGAGTAGATCGGCGTTGCGCCCGTCGCCCGAATCGTCTTGCCGAATTTATACTTGTACAAAACATGACTCAGCGTTGGCGTCAGGCTAAATGCCACCAGGAATGTCAGCGTCGCCATAATAAACACCCGCGTCACGGCTAACACCTGTTCCGGGTCAGCAAACGTTGGGCTCATAGCTTATGGCCAAGTATAGTTGCGCTGCACCCACTCGACCAGCGTTTTCATATCCTGGAAGCGATCGGTGCTGCCCAGCACAACAGCGCCAATGCGCTGCCCACGCTCGCCATAGGTCATAATCACCAGGTTCTGCCCCGCGCTCGGCGTATAGCCGGTCTTGCCGGCCAGAATCGGGAGGTAGCTATCGAGCAATTCATTCGTCGAAACGTAGCTGCGGCGCGTCCCCTCCTGCGTCACGAGCACACCACGCTCGCCCACCAGCAAATTGCGCAGGGTCTGGTCGCGATACGCCAGCTGAAACAATCCCTTGATATCGGCTGCCGTCGAGAATTGCTCACCACCCGGCAGCCCGGTGGCATTACTAATGCGGGTATTCAGAAAACCATGCCGTCGTGCAAAGTCATTGGCTTTCTCCGCAAATCTTTCTTCGTCGCCCCCAACCGCCCAGGCCAGCGCCAGCATCGCGTCATTGGCCGAGGGAATAAGTGCCGCGGAGAGCAAATCATACACGCTCGCATGCTCACCCGGCGGCAAGGCAACGTGTGCCCCCTGGCGCTTGGCCATGCGCGCCGCTGCGGGGATCTCCACCATCGTTGCACCCGGCAACTCCTCGCGGACTTTCAGCGCCGAGAGCAGCTTGCTCAGGCTGGCTACTTCACGCCGTTCATGTATCGCGCGCTCATATAAAATAGTGTCCGTTTGCTCATCCCACACCAGCGCCGCTGCCGCAGTTAATTCCACATCTAGCGAATTCCCTGAGAAAACGGGCGCGAACGGCGTTGCAGCCGCACTGTGCGCTGCTGCCACCACTCCCGGTACGCTTGTGGCCGCCAGATTCTGCTGCCAGCACTCATCGGCAGTCTCGGGATTAACGAGGCAGCCCACCACAACCGTGGCCAAACCCCAGAATGTCATAATTCTATGGTAATGGCGCAGCGGCGGTAGGCAAGCTTCTGCCGCGATTTTTCCAGAAATACTTTACGGCGCTCTTCAGGTGTTCCCGCCCAACTCGATGACTCAGCACGCTCAAGATTCCCCCCTCGCTACTGCGCTGGTAAAAGTGAGAAAACCGAGCGGCGGGTACATACATGACCTGCCAACCTGCCTCCAAGAAACGCCGGCACCAGTCCACATCTTCAAAATAGAGGAAAAATCGTTCGTCCATGCCGCCCACTTCTTGCACTGCCTCTCGGCGAACAATCAAGCACGCCCCGAGCAGCCAATCGACTGCCCGGATGGATGCGTGGTCAAAATCTTTCATGAGAAAGCGCGCAATCTCGCGCTGTCCACGCGCTGTTTTCCCCCAAAACGTCCGCCGGTAGATCAGCGTCAGCGGCGAATAAAATCGGTAGCATGATTCCTGAACCTCACCGTTCGGGCTCTGCAGCTGTCCCCCAGCCACACCGACGGTGGGATGCGCATCCATGTACGTCACGAGCGACACCAGCGCTCCCGGCAAAACTAAAATATCGGGGTTGAGAATGAGACAGTACTTCCCCCGCGTGCTCGCAAGGCCGGTATTCACGCCGGCTGCCAACCCCACGTTTTTGCCATTGGCAATAACTGTGACTTCAGGAAAATCCGAACGCAGGTGAGCAACGCTCTCATCTGCCGAGGCATTATCTACCACAATAATTTCAAGACCCCCCACAACATCCTGCGCCAGAATTGAACGAATGCACGCCGCAGTCAGCGGCCCCGTATTATAGTTAACAATGATAATACTAAGCTTCATACGTTTTGGCAGTAATCCGGGGTAATCCTCGAAAAATATCTCGCCAGGCACGCAGCAACGGCCAGGCAACCAAGCTCAGCAGCATAAAAAATAGCAGCCGCGCTTCTACGAAAATACCATGACGCACCATATCGCGGCCGCGCATATTTTTGATGAGCATCCACACCCAATTGCGCAGACTATAACGCGTGCGCGCGTCTCCGAGGCGACTGAGTAATGTCCCCGGCTGCAGGCCGCGGCTATGAATACCCATCGCCACCGGCACAAACACTATCCGCCAGCCTGCTCGCCGCATACGCCAGCCCAAATCAACATCTTCTTTGTAGGCAAAAAAGTCTTCATCAAATACTTCGCCCCCCGCGTGGGCCACCTCTCGCAGCGCGCTCAGGCGATACACCCCGGCGGCGCCGGTCACCGCATCGAGATCTGCTACAGCAGAAAATTGTCCCCCATCCCGCTGGCCCGCTCCCCGATCAACGCCATTCAAGGCTGGCGTGAGCACAATACCGGCCGAGTCGATAATCGTTCTGGCAACATCACGATACAAAATACCCTGCGCCGCGCCCACGCGCGGATCGGCAAACACTTCCAGCACTTTTGCAACCCCCGTCCAATCCAAAATAAAATCAGGATTATGCACCAACACCAGCTCAGTTGCACAACGGGCAAAACCAAGGTTATGCGCTCCGGCAAAACCAGTGTTCGTCGGGAGTGCAATAATCTCGGCCGCCGGAAGCGCCTGGCGAGCCACTTGAGCCGAGCCATCCTGTGAGCCGTTGTCGATATACCGAATAGCAACCTCATCGTGTGGTATCGTCTGAAGAGTAGCTAGGGTGGCTGGGAGCACGGCGGCGTGATTCCAGCCGACAATTTGGATTGTTAATTTTTTCGCCATCCGTTAGAGTGCATAGCCTAAATTAAGCCAAAAGACAACCATGATTACCCCCTCGTTGCTTACCCCCTCCCTCCTCGCTGCTCCAACACTCATTCTGAGCATTCTAGCACAGGTTGAATTGTGGCAGCGCAAAGAGTACCGCGTCGATCGCCTGCTGGCTTCCCGTCGTGAGCCTGCTGTCCGCCAGCGCATTACGATCTACATTCTGGCGCTCATCGTGACTATCGCGAGCGCCCCGCTTGCTCTCGTGGTGCTGGCGGGCACCCACGTGTGGCGCCTGCTGACGCGTGGTCTCTTTCGGCCTGTCATGACCCCGAAAGCGCTGCTGGCGTTAGCCGCCGCCACCGCACTGAATCTCGCTGTTGTTGGGCTGCTACTGGCGCGGACCGCACCCGCCACAGCGTGGGCAGCCACACTACTTCTCTCGCCATTCGCGACAACGGTTGCCGTTATGCTCACTCGCGCCCTCGCCGCTGCCCGCAAGCACCAAATTATCACCCGCGCCCGGGAGCTGCGGATAAAGCAGCCAGGCCTTGCGGTCATTGGCATCACGGGCAGCTATGGCAAAACATCAACGAAGCATTTTCTTGCGCAGCTTGTGCCTAACGCAGTTGCCACCAAAGAACACCGCAACGCCGAATTCCCGGTCGCTCAGGACATGCTCGAACAGCTACCTGCCCGTCCGGCAGGCGGACCTACGAAACCAAATATATATATCGTCGAAATGGGTGCCTATAAACCCGGTGAAATTGCGGCGCTGGCACGACTGACGCAGCCGCGCATTGGCGTCATTACCGCCATTGGCAACCAACACCTGGCCACGTTCGGCTCGCAAGAGAATATTCTGAGCGCCAAATGGGAACTCATCGACGCGCTGCCGGAAAACGGGATTGCCGTGTTGAATGACGATGATCAACGAATACACAACAAAGCTAGAAAACTTAACGCCCCCCTTGCCTCGCCCCGCGAAGCCCGGGGGCGAAGTGGGGACAAGGGGGGGTTAGGGGGGGTTCTTCTCTACTCATCCAAAAAACCGGCCGACATTTACGCCGAGAACAGTACAATTGAACCACGGCATATTACCTGCCGCCTGCATATTCAACAAACAGTCCGCGAAGTAACAATTCCTCTCGCTGGCGATGCCGCGCTCGCAAATGTCGTCGCTGCTGTTGCTGCCGCCACGGCACTCGGTGTTGCCGCGGAGCAGATTTTTGCGCGCCTCGCTTTTCTCAAACCGTTCCCCCGCACCATGGAAATTAAAACGGGCACGGGGGGAGCCACCATTATCGACGACAGCTACTCCGCTAATGAACAGTCTGTTCTGGCGGCGCTACGCCATCTACATCGTTTTCCCGAGCCAGACAAACGCATTGTCCTCGTTCCGCTCATTGAACTTGGCAGCGAAGCTGCAGCTGTGCATCAGCGCTTGGGTGAGGCAATACAACAGGCTGGCGTCTCGGCGTATGTCTATGGCACCGCGCAGCAAGCGGCTCTTGGCCTGCTGGCATTTACTCAGCCAGAAGAGCTACTGGCAGCAATAACCAAAAATATATCCCCACAAACCGTTATCCTGCTCGAAGGACGCTTGCCGGAGGATATTCGCCAGGCACTTGTAAGGAAATAACGTCATGCTCACCACTTCCCTCGCACCAAATACGCAGGCCGACGACATTCAAGCCGCCGCCGCATCGCTCCTAAGTCCCTGGCGCTGGCGCGACAGCGAGCGCCTGCCCGCAGTAGCGCAGCAACTTGAAGCGATGTTGCCTCAGCACCACGCCGTGCTGACTTCCTCTGGCCGTGCTGCAATCTGGCAAACACTGAAGGCTTTTGGTATTGGCGCGGGAGACGAAGTAATTATCCAGGCGTTCACCTGCCTGGCCGTGCCGGCTGCGGTTAGCTGGAGCGGCGCGAAGCCAACCTACGCCGACATTAATAAACAGACGTACAATCTGGATCCCGCGTCCGTCGCCGCCCGCATCACACCGCGCACAAAAGCCATTATTGTTCAGCATACGTTTGGCATTCCTGGGCCCATCGCTGAACTACAGGCATTGGCCACCCAACATAAACTGATTCTCATTGAAGATCTGGCCCATGCGCTGGGCGGCAACTATCAGAATCAGCCGCTGGGCACACTGGGCGATGCAACCATCCTTAGTTTCGGCCGGGACAAAACAATTTCTTCTGTCTTCGGCGGCGCTGTTATATGTGGTGATCAGAAAGTGATTGCGCGTCTTGCCGCTGCTCAAGCGAGCCTATCCTATCCTCCTGCGCAGTGGGTTGCCCAGCAGCTGCTGCATCCTCTGGTCGTCCCAGTGTTGAATCGTCTGTACTTCACCGCCGGCCTCGGCAAAGTACTACTCGTTGCTGCACAAAAACTGCATCTCCTGAGCCTGGCCGTGTCTGCATCGGAAAAACGTGGCCAAAAACCATCACACGTGCACTACCGCTTCGCGCCCGCCCTTGCGCCGCTGCTACAACACCAGCTGCGTAAACTCACCGCGTTCACGGCGCACCGCCGGCGCTTGGCGCGCCACTACGCTGCCGCACTTCCCCACAGATTCAGCGAGCAACAACTAAGCGAAGCCGCCTGGCTGCGCTTTCCGCTGTTACTCAAAAATCGTGATCAGGTTTTCCGTGCCGCTCGTCAGAGAAAAATGCTCCTGGGTGACTGGTATACGTCTCCCGTAACGCCGGGCGTCTCACCCAACATCTCGCACTACCAGCCAGGCAGCTGCCCGGTGGCCGAAGAAGTCTCGCGGGAAATTATAAATCTTCCCACGCACATCAATATTTCCGAGCAACAAGCCCAGGGAGTTATAGCATTCATGCAGCAGCAATCATGATCAAAGAAATAACAGATCCAGCAACCTGGAACAGCTTTTTGGAAAAAATACAGCCAAATACGTTCTTGCAAAGCTGGCAGTGGGGGCAAGTACAAAAAGCTACTGGTGAAAACGCTCGGTGTCTCGGCGTCTTTGAGGGTAATCAGCAAGTTGGTGCAGCGCTCGTCATTGTCGTCAACGCCCGCCGCGGGCGGCATTACCTTATCCCCCACGGACCAATCTTTTCTCCAACTGTCGAAGAGATCTCCCGTGGTCAAACAGTTCTCCCTCTGCTGGAGGGGGAGCTAGAGGGGGTGGGAGCAAACAGCAGCACAGTCAGGGAACTCATCACCTACCTTAAATCAGCCGCCAAGCAAGACCGCGTCGTCGCTTTGCGCGTCGCGCCATTGCTCAAAAATACTTTAGCCAATCACCAACTGTTTAGAAATCTTGGCTTTCGCCCGGCTCCCCTGCACGTCCATGCCGAATTAACGTGGTTACTCGATATCAACAAAAGCGATGAAGAACTGCTCGCCGGCATGCGCAAAACAACCCGACACGCCATCCGCAAAGCTGAGCAAGGGGGAGTAACAGCAGAGGTTATCACCGACCCCGCCCTCGCGCTGGCTCGGTTCTGGCCGCTCTATCAAGAGACGCACACCCGGCATGGCTTTGTGCTGTGGCCGCAGGAGATGATCCGCTCACAGCTGGAAATATTCTCTGCGCATAACAATATCTTCACCGTTATCGCCCGCCACAATAATCAGGATGTCGCCGCGGCAATTATTCCAATCTTCAGCACCACCGCCTTTTACTACCACGGCGCTTCTGAGAAATTACCGAGCAACATTCCCGCCGCTCAGCTGGTCCAATGGGCCGCCATCCGGGAAGCGCGCCACCGCGGGCTCACCCGGTATAACTTTTGGGGAATTGCACCAAACAACCAACCACAGCATCCATTTACCGGCATCACAACGTTTAAAAAAGGCTTTGGCGGCTACGCGATCGATTACCTCCACGCCCAGGATCTGCCGCTTTCATTCAAATACTGGCAGCTCTGGGCAGTAGATAGCTGGCGCAAATACCGCCGAGGATTTTAACACTGTGCTTGCTCCAGACCTAGTACTGGATTATCGTAACTATAACTTCTTGCCCTTTCCCATTTCAATGCCTTTTTTATAGGAGAACGCCTATAAGAAAAAACTTTGAGATCGTGCATCTCTAATGAGGTAACCTATCGCGCGATCAGCCTTGTTGCGGACTATCCAAGTGTGTCTACACCTTAAAATTTCCGCAACAAGGCATTTTTATTTTGCAGCGTCAACTGCTCCTGCGCCGGAAACCATCGCCGCCACCACCCAAAAAGCTGCATTCGTTGGAAATATATCCCAGATGTCGATAAAAAATCCCTGAATGATGAATGCAGCCAAGAATCCAAGTCCCCAGAGTCCAGTTATTTCCGTGACTTGCCACGCCTGCTTGCCTACTCGCCAGAACATCCACCCATAAATCAGCAATCCCGCCAGCCCCATCTCCACAAACGTCTTCAGCCACTGGTTGTCAACCAGCGTGGCGTTCTTCGTCAGCTGCACCTCGCGTGCGGCGCCCGCGGCAATGTCTATCGCCTGCAAATCAACTGCCCGGAAATTCTGCACTAACACATCGCCCAAACCGCGGCCAACCAATGCCTCCACATTCGCCATTGGCGCAATCAACCGGGCAGCAAATTCGATTCGTTCCTCGTTACTGCCATACGTGGGGTCAAGTGCCGAGCGGACATATACTCCCACCGGCGTCAATTTTATCGCCAGCAGCAGCAGAACGAGCAAG
>DATDVI010000024.1:0-12740 GCA_035290125.1 Candidatus Anderseniibacteriota bacterium | reverse complement strand
CAGCCGACTGGGAGAAGACCTGGAACGCCTTGCGAATTTCGCTTGGCGAGTTTTGGGGCGTGAGGATCCAGTTGTCCGGAATCCCCATTCCCTTGAAGATGAGCCGGAAGTCGGTGGAACCGTCATCTACCCCCATCGCCGCCACAATGTGCGTTTCCAGTTTCAGCATGTCTCTCACGACAGCTGCCACCTTCTGCACGTTGGCGCGAGTGGAGTGTTGATCGTTTCCATCGGTCACGATCAGGGTGGCCGTGCGGACAGGTACGCCGTTGTCAGCGAACTCCTGAGCCTTGGCCAGCACCGTACCGAGCAGCGCCACCGTCTCGTCGTAGAGAGGAGTGCCACCATTCGGGTCGTAGTTGCGGCTATCCATCTTGACCACCTGCCCCAGCAAACAGAAAGGATAGAGGATGGTGCCGTTGAGGTATCGCGTATGGACAAGGATGCTGTCCTTCTGTTTGGACGCACCCAGTGCCTCGAGCACACCGTTGTGCCCAGCACGCACCGCTTCGGTGTTGCCGCTGACGAACCGGATCGAACCAGAGTCATCAATGACCATGGCCACCAGGAAGACTTCGGAAGCCTGCACATCCATCGCCGGTGTCCCCAGAGCGTCTTGAATTTGCGCTCCGAGATCCACCACACTCAGTGCCTGCATGGCCTGAGCCGACAGATCACCAGCCTCTTCCGCTGCCTTGAACAATGCACCCACGTCAGGTGTGCTACTTTTACTCGTCATGGATTTTCTTCCTTTCGTAAACGAGGTTGAAGAGTGGGAGGGGTGGAGCGGTATGTTTGCCGCTGCCACCCTCCCTGTTTGGAATCCACCGCCATTACAGCTTGAGACCCGGCCAGCTTTCGATCGGGTCAGTGGACTTGACCACATGCATTCCTGCCCCAGCGAATCGCTGGAAAGCAGCATCAGCCTGTGGCGTGAAGTCCACAATGCCAGGAACAACCACCGCCGAGGTGCAATCCTCCAAGAGGTACACCTTTTTGGCGAGATCGGGGTCTTGAGCCACGATCTCGTTCAGCAGATCGTCGATCGTCCACGCCACACAGTGGCTCTTGGCTTGACCGGCGATGACCACGGCATCAAAGGAAAGCAGCTTCTTAATGAAGCGAGCATTCTTCTGAGCGATGGGCTGACCGTTGAAACCGTCGAGCACTTCCGGCCTGAGCACCGAGTAGTTCTCAGTGAGAGGGTTGCCCCCTTTGATCTCGAAGCCGGTCTGGCTGCACCGTGCCATGTTGTGGAAGAAGCATGCCTCTTCCACTGCCGCCACCAGTGCGTGACCGATACCGCCGAGCATGGCGTGGTACGGCCACACCATGAGGAGATACTTGCCACCTTGGCTGAGCTTGCGGGCGTAGTGCAGCAGGTGGTTTTGCAGAGCCATGTAGTTGCCGCCGGCCACGCTGTGAGCGATAGCCGGGTTGACTTTCCACTTGCCCTGCTCGAAGTCTTCGAGCGAGATCGGCGTCATCGGCGCGGGATGTTCTCCTTTGTCATTGACGAGGAAAACGCTGTGGAAGATTTGCATGGCCGTGTGGGTGTCCATCGTCGGATCAATTTCGGTGATCACACCGAGGTTCCGGTAGATGAACTCGCACAGGCGCACGTTGTCCTCCACGGCTCCCTTGCCGGTGGAACCGCCGACGAACAGTTCGAAGTCAGGCAGACAGAACGTGTTCTGGCAGTCGATAGCCATAACACAGATACGCGTCGTGTCCTTGGCCGCCGGTTTCAAACCGTGGCGCTTCGCCCAGGCCTCGGCCTGAGCAGATCGTTCCTGGTACGGAACGCGCCGAACTTGGTCCATAGTACGCTTTGACTCCTTGAAGAAGTCAGGAAGGGGAAGCGCCAGCTTCGACTTGGTCAGTGTGGACATGGGTATGTCCTCCTTTCGTTGAGGGAAAATCACGACATTTGTAAGAGTCGGATTTCATTCCGACTCACCACGTACACTCCGTCTCGTCCCGGAAACAGGTGACAGCTTGCATCAACGAAAGGTTCCGTATCAGGGAACTTTGTCGTTTCCGCAATCTGCCCATTTGCTACTTCAACTCGGACAATGCCATCGTCAGTGGCCGCCAGCAAGAAATTGCCAGCCGCACACTTACCACGCAATGTACCGAGCCATGAGCCATCTCCTTCACTTGCTTCAGTTAATGCCTCCACCGACCCGTTAGGTCGGATAACGACGCACCGATGGATCGTGTGACCACTCTCGCGAGTAGCCACAAAGAACCAGCAGCGGTCTTTGGTGAAAAGACAGGAAGAGTCGACCAGCTGGCCTCGCAATGATGGAAGCTTCACGGAATCATTAATCCCGCGCCGCATCGCATCAAAGACAAAGGCTACGCTGAGATTACCAGCCCGATAGAATCCGAACCCAAAAGCTTGTCCTACCCAGAACAGTGTTTGTCCAGCTAGAACATCACCGATGTATTCAGATCCCAGTTTACCGTCGCGGAGCAAGCGGCCATTTTCAACCCAGTAGCGAGCTTGTTCGTTCGCATCAAAGATTGGAAGCAGGCCGAAGCTGTCAACGGTGAGATTAGTGGCTGGCTGACTCGGCGTAATGGTTACCACTTGGTTAGCCTTGCCGAGCAGTGTTGCAGCACCATGCAAACGGTAGCGCATTTGCGGATCAAGTGATCCGTTCACTACCACCGTCTTATCTTCGCGCTTGAACTGCCCTTGCTCATAGTAGAGCCAGTGCAGTTTTCCTCCCTGCAAGGTTGCAAAGAGAATGACGCCATCGGTTCTAAAGAGTTGACGTGCGATCACACGCCCTCGCTTTGTCACGAGCGTGACAGAAACAGGTACCATCTGCGTGCAGTTAGGACACACCCGACGGGTATGTTCCATTCCGCAAGTCGAACACGTTACCCACTTGAGGCTCTCGAGAATTTTGCCGGGGAATTCACTCCGCTGATCTTTGACAAAGACCTGCTGGAGATACCCAAGCAAATCATCCGATAGCCGATCGAGAGGAACTGCCGGTTTTGGATAAAGCACCTCCGGATGAAAAACGGTAATGCGATGAAGTGGCCTGGAATCGTGAGGCATACGATTGGCTGGGCTTTTTGGTCGATACACCCCGCCGTATGGCCCCACAAATAACAGACATTGCATCAGCATCACACTGAAGGCGTACCAATCAGACTGCACGGTGTGCGGACGATTGAGTACGAGACTGCTTGCTTTCGGATCGCACAGTAGCGGATCAACGAACTTCGATGTGAACACGCGACACAGGAATGATCCGAACTGAAAACTGTCCGCATCAATGAAGTAAGCTTCACTGTTACGAACCAGCACGTTCAGATCATTGAAGTCGCCGATCACGACCGAAGCTGCGTGTAGTCCAGTTACCGTAGTATGTAAATCTTGAAAGATCTGCACCACTTGGTTACTGGTTACACCGCCCTGTCGAAATCCCTTATCCGCGTATCGTAGCAAGACCTCAGTACCTTGCAGGAAGTTCATCGTATATCCCAGGATTTGTTGCCCGGACTGATTAGTAGCAAGCTCTTGTGGAGTCACTACCCGACCAGGCAAGTTCCGAGGGAACGATGGCAGCTTCTTTTGGTGCTCTTTAATGCGCCGTTCTGCCGCCTCCTTCTCGTGTTCTAAACCATCGTAGTCAGGATGGCTTGGGGATTTAAAAACCTTGAGTGCCATACCACCACCGACATCAAACACGTCAGCCTCTCCACCCTTGCCGATTGACTTGGCAGGATCGAGACGGACACGTTTTCCTTTGAGATACACATCCATACTCTGGATCCTCGCTTTCTTAGGTTGTTCGTCGGATAACCACAAACGTGGTGTCATCCGGGAGTAGGCCTGGTTCACGCACTGGTTTTCCAGTGCTACGGTCATGGGAGACCACTTCACTGTTGACCAGCGAAAGACGCCGCCGAATCTGATCTGGTTGAAAGAAGCGAGATTGTTCCCAAAATTGACTTAAGGGGCCAACTAGTTCGCTTTTTCCAGGGATCGTTCGGCCAGAGACCTCTGCAAGATCAGCCACTCCGTCAGAGCCAACCAAGAGCGACCGAACGTCTTTGGTCAGCACGGTACGATGCGTCTGAAAATGCAACAGCTCTGCATCGATTGATGAATCAACCAATGCGTATCCCAGATACGGCGGTGCGTTGCCGGGGAATGGGCCAATTCGAATCATTTCACCATTCAGAAAGGCGACTCCGTCACCAATCGAGATGATCGATGACATTTTTTTAGTCAGCACTGCACCTACAACCGTGAAGAGAAAGTATTCACTCACCACTTGGGATAAGCTACCACTCCACCCCGCTAGTTGTAGGGCTAGCACGCGAAGCTGCGCCACAACATCCTGCCGTACCCGTTCCCAGAAGGGAAAGGGGACATCATCTTGGGCGAGCACAGGCGTTCTACGAAGCTGTTGTTCGATTGCGGCGAGAAGGAGTTGAGCACCAAGATTGGCACCCACTTCGCTTTTCGCGCTATCAGAGCAGCCATCACAAACGATAGCTATAATAGCCTGGTCCGTCTTGGAGTACCGGAAGACATCTTGGTTGTTTTTACCAACCAGCAAGTTGCCCCGGCCGAGGTGATCCCGGCCAGTTATAGTGCCTCCAGCCACGTCAAACTCTTTCATTGTATTTGTCTCCTAGATTGTCAACGTGCCGTCAGTTCGGGGATTCTGTTGTGTACTATATTTGTGACATCATGTCAAAAATTGCGCTCTATATCAGTTCTCCACTTTTTAGAGTGAAGAACTCATGAGAAGGCTAATGATCAAAAATCCTTACCATATGTGGCTTTCGTTTACTGAATCTATATAAAGCCGCCGGGCGATTAGCATTGCCTCGCTGCTCCTTACCAGTGGGCTTCAGTACATCAAGAGATAAAATTTTCTTCCGGAAATTTCGCTTGTCGAGCGCCTCTCCTAAAATAAGTTCATAGAGACTCTGTAATTCCGTTAGCGTAAATGCCGGTGGCAAAAGATTATAAGCGATGTTGGAATATCCTAAGCGCTTTTTTAATTGCTCTACGGCTGTTGCCAGCATCTCGGTGTGGTCATATGCCAATGTCGGGACTGCATCGACAGGAAACCATCCCACGTTTTCATAATTAACGTCAGCTTTAAGTTTTATAAATCTGTAAGCTGGCACTAAGGCAAAATACGCTACGGACACCACACGCCCAAAAGGATCACGATCCACCTGACCAAAAGTTTTTAGTTGCTCCAAGTACACATTTTCCATGCCCGTTTTTTCTAAGAGGATCCGTGCTGCCGCATCATCAATCGACTCATCTGAGTTAATTAGACCTCCAGGTAAAGCATACATTCCAAAAAAGGGCTTCTTTTGCATCTTCATTAGTAGGACATACAATTTCCTTTTGCGTACCGTGAATATGATCACATCAGTGGCGATCACGGCATATTTGTACTTTTGTTGAACGGTATTCATACTTATTAGTGTAGTATATACACTAACTAAAAGCTGTCAACAGCTCTATGGTGAATATCCCTATATTACCTTTAAGCCTACAATTGCTTTGAGTTTTTATTGAAGCTCTATCTTCTTCCCGCTGCTAAAAACTGACCCCTTCACTACCAACTGAAGTCCGGTTGCGTCAGCTGTGTCGAGAAAGGGGTCAAGTATGCTCTGTAGAAAACCCCTCTCTCCGTGATATACTGTAGTCATGCAAACATCAAAATCACCCAAACAAACAGCGGCTGTCGCCTACGCCGCCGCCAAGCAGGTACTCCCGGCGTACAGCCACAAGTTCAGTCCTAAAAAGTTCACCCAGCCCCAGTTAGCGGCGTGCTTGGTACTGAAGGAATTCTTTACCACTGACTATCGCGGGATTACTGCCATCCTGGAGGATTCGTCAGATTTGAAGAACGTGTTGGAACTTACTGAGGTGCCGCACTTCACCACTCTGCAAAAAGCAGCCCGAAACCTGCTCACCAAGAAAAAGATGCAAAAACTGATGGCCAGTATTCTCACCATGGCCACTGACCACCACCTCATGCGTACCAACATCCAACTGGCCGCCCTGGATGGCACCGGCTTTGAGTCCCACCACGTCAGCAAGTACTTCGTGCAGCGGAAAGACAGAACTGCCAAGTAGAACAGCAACGCCCAAAGCAGCGGTAATCATTGCTAAGTAAATAGGATTGCGGGAAAATCGGTATGGCCCCCTTTTGATGAAAAAGGATGGCCTGCCCTTGGGGTGGATGTCCGTTTTTTCCCATCCAAAAATCTTTGCTGCCGAAAGAAAGAGGTAAACTCCTAAAGCGATAATAAGAACTCCTAGGAGATTGTAGGGATAACTGATAATTCTTGTTACCGGCAAGAAGACATGAAGCAGAATGGCAATCAAGATGGAAAGTAACGTAATGAAAGGAGGTAAAGGAAGCTTCATTTCTACATAGTAGCACTTTTTATACAGCTTCTATGGTACAGCTGGTCGAGAGAAGGTTTTGAGTCCACGCAATGCGAGTAGTGCGCCGATAACAAAGACAGCTGTTGCCATATAAATTGGGCCTAGGTGTGTGACCCAGTTGTGAGTGAAATAACCGCCGTAGTGCATGGGCAGAGCGACGAGAAGACCGACAACTGGAGCCGCCACAGCGGCTAGCCACGCCCACCATTGCCGCTGACGAACGCCATACCAAGAAAGAGCGGCGACGGCGATGCCAGTGGCAGCGATGAACCCAGCCGTAGCGATATGTAAGTGCTGGATATAATACATGACAGCTGGGTTGAGAGCGTTCAGCTCCGCTGGCGTTGTACCATTAAGAGTGCTGACGCCTAATTCAAAGCCAGTGCCTCCGAAGCTTCTGAAAAAGAAGACAACGGCGTAGCCAATGAAAGCTAACGACGCAATGGCCATCCAGGTGGCACCGATGCGAATATCTGCTTCTGGGTTTGCCATATTCATCACCTCCTTTTGGGATTGTACTTTGACTATGCTCCTGCACTACGGCGAAAACAAGCGTAAGCAACAGTGCTCCCCACGGAAACCCCGGCCAGGACAAGGACTAAGACGTAGAACTCATTAAAGAAACAAGGATTATTGCAGGAAAAATAAAACCACCCCTTGCGGGGCGGAAATGCCTATCCCTTACGGGAGACCCTCCATGGAGGTAGGATTTCGGCTTTTTTTGATTGTAGCCCTAGTATAGCCGCGAAAAGCGAAAAGTCAACACCGTGTTAAAAAAGCTCGGTACTTTTGTCCGAGCGTATAATTTACAACTTTTTACCAACAAAGCGGATTAAGCCGCTCACTCCCTCCTCCGTATCTTTCTGACTTTCTCCTTTGTCATCCAGCACCATTGGAGTAAACGGCCGCACTCGTTGCCGCAACGTTTCAGGACTAAAGAACCGTTTTACTAAGCCGCTTGGTACTCGTACGAGACCACCAGGTAAGTTTTCACCCTGCTGGTATTCTGGGTCATGCACAGAATTAAAGAGCGCTGCTACTATGCCGCCTGAGTTTAAGATGCGGTGTATATCAGCAAAAATACGGTCGGTGGTGGGGTCATCAAAATAATGAAGCGCCAAATGTGAATAAACGACTACAAATGAATCATCAGCAAATGGCAGTGGCTGCAATAGGTCCAGCTGCTGAATACTCACACGTCGCCGCATCTCCTCACTCAGTTTTGCGCGGCTATACGCTAGTGCCTCTGGCAAGAAATCTGTAGAAACGACCCCATAGTCTTGGCTGGCAAAATATCGGCTATCTTGCCCCTGGCCCGCACCTAGTTCAAGAATCTTTCCCTGAGCAGGAAAGTGCTGGAGCGCCCACTGGGCAAAAAGAGTCGGCTGATCAATCCACGATTGCTGCGCATATCGATCATGAACGTGTTTCCAAAGTTCTTGTTGAGTAGCCATCGGTTAATTCCCCTTAGTGTTTATTGGCAAAGATCATGAACAAAAAATCTACTGTAAAAACTTGATTTTTGCAACACAACCGCTGTAATAAGGAAACCATGTCTTTAAAAGTCGGAATCGTCGGTCTCCCCAACGTCGGGAAATCGACGTTATTTAATGCGCTGACCAAGCAGGCCGCCAAGGCCCAGAATGTGCCGTTTACGACCATTGAACCGAACATGGGTGTGGTGCCCGTGCCCGATGAGCGGCTGGAAGCACTCACGAAACTTTCCAGCTCCGCCAAGACGACCCCAACAATCATCGAGTTCGTCGACATCGCTGGCTTAGTCCGCGATGCCCACAAGGGTGAGGGGTTGGGCAACAAGTTCCTCGCCAATATTCGCAACGTTGATGCCATACTCCACGTCGTGCGGTTTTTTCCTGACCCCGATATTACCCATGTTGAAACGAGCGTTGACCCGGCGCGCGATGCCGAAACGATTAACACCGAGCTGGCCCTGGCCGATCTCGCGACGGTCGAAAAAATGCGCGCTACGCTCGAGAAGAAAGTGAAATCTCAAGACAAAGAGGCCGCCCTGCTAGACACGGTCCTCGCCAAGTTTGAAACTGCCCTGGCAGCAGGCCACCCTGCTCGCGAAGTGCCCCTTGAAGAGAGAGAAGCGGCAGCAGCGGGCAGCGTGCCCCTGCTCACTGCCAAGCCACAGCTGTACATTGCCAACGTCTCCGAGAACTCTCCCACCCCCTCGCCTGCTGCTTTACAGCAGGCACTCCCCCTCAGGCAGGGGGAGAAAAGCCTGGCCCTCAGCGTCAAAATCGAACAGGAACTAGTCCAGCTCTCCGACGAAGAGCGGCAGATATTCCTGCAGGAATATAGCCTGGCCGACACCGGCCTCAACCGGCTCATTCAGGCCAGCTATGAGCTGCTTGGCCTGATTACATTCTTAACCACCGGCCCCACCGAAAGCCGCGCCTGGACGCTTCAGCGCGGCGCCAATGCCCCCCAGGCGGCAGGTAAAATCCACTCCGACATGCAGCGCGGCTTTATCCGCGCCGAGACCGTGGCCTATGCGGATCTCGCCGCCGCCGGCAGCTACGCCGCTGCCCGGCAAGCCGGCAAAGTCCGCGACGAGGGCAAGGAATATATCGTCCAAGACGGCGACGTTATGCTGTTCAAATTCTCGGTCTAAGGGGCTTTGACAATCCCTGCGTTGGCGTATACTATCCTTACGTTATGCCCGAATACGAAATAACCTACCTGGCCAATCCCCAGCTCTCTGAGGCCGATAAAGACAAGCTCGATGAAACCATTGAGCGCGCCCTTGGCGAGGTGAACGGCGAGATTTCTTCCAGCACGCCTCCCACCGCCTCCCCCGGCAGCCGCCGCCGGCTGCACTACCCGATTGCCGGTCATCGCCTGGCCTGGCTGCGCACGGTGCAGGTCAACCTTGACCCCGCTCACGCCGAGCCTCTGCGCCAAACCATCAAAAAGCAGGCCGGGGTGCTGCGCGTCTCGATGCTCGCCACCCCCGCTCGCCAGTCCGTCTCGGCGGCCATTTTCGATCACCTCGCCAGCCGCAGCAAGCAGCCCACTGAAGCCGCCGAGAGCAAGCCTGCTGTGCCTGCCAAACCAGTGACCATGGCCGAGGTTGAAGAGAAGATTGAAAAAGCCTTAGAGGAAGAAGTAAAGTAACGGTATGGATTTGAACAAAGTTATGCTGATCGGCCGCTTAACCCGCGACCCCGAAAGCCGCACAACTCCCCAAGGGGTGTCCGTCGCAAACTTTGGCTTGGCCACCGGGCGGGTGTGGAAAGATGATCAGGGCACCACGCAGGAGCGCACAGAATTTCACAATATTGTCGCCTGGCGCCGACTGGCCGAAATTTGCACCCAGTACTTGCGCAAAGGCCGCCAGGTCTACATTGAAGGCCACCTGCAAACACGCTCATGGGATGGCCAGGATGGTAAGAAAAATTACCGCACCGAAGTGGTCGCCGACAACATGATCATGCTCGGCAGTCGCGCGGAAAACGAGGGCCGCGCCCCCGCTGCCACCCCCGCCGCCGAACCAGTCCGGGCCACAGCTCCCGCCGTCCAAGCGGCAGCACCAGAAACAATTGCCGACGAAGAAATAAGAATTGAAGACATCCCCTTTTAACCTATGAAAAGAAATCCCAACCTGGTGTGTGTCCTGTGTGCTGAAAAGATCGATGGCGTCACGTTCCGTGATACCGAAGTCCTGCGCAATTTCATCAGCGGCCAGAACAAAATTCTGCCCCGCAAAAAAACGGGTAGCTGCTCTAAGCACCAGCGGCGCCTCTCGCGTGAAATCAAGCGCGCCCGGGAAATGGGCCTCTTGGGCTATCGCGGACAGTAGAAAAAATTTCATTCCCCGTAACGACGGGTTCACGTGTGAAGCATGCGGCCAGCAGGTGCCGCCTGCTCGAGGCACGTTTCGCAATCACTGTCCACATTGCCTCACCTCAAAACATGTCGATGAGCATGTGCCCGGTGACCGCGCCAGCCGGTGTAGCGGGCTCATGCCAACAGTGAACTACGAGGGCACTGACCCTGATAACCTTGACCTGATCCAGCAGTGCCGCACCTGCGGAAAAAGCGGGCGCAACCGCACCGCCCCCGACGATACGATCCAACAACTATTTTAACTCGTCTGCTGCCTCGCTCGTCTCTTCCGCCGCCACTGCCGCCCAAATTTCGCCAGCTAACTTTTCGGCCAGCTTCGGGTTACCTCGCAAATAGCGCTTAGAGGCCTCCCGCCCCTGCCCCAGTTTCATCTCTCCATACGAAAGCCAACTGCCCGCTTTGTTCACCAGCTTGTAGCGAATCCCCTGGTCCACCAAGTCGCCCTCGTAGCTAATGCCCTGGTTGTACATAATATCAAACTCGGCCACTTTAAAGGGTGGGGCCACTTTGTTCTTAACCACTTTGGCGTACACTCGGTTGCCGATGATCTTGTCACCCATCTTGATCTGCGCTCGCCGCCGCACCTCAATCCTAACTGAAGCATAGAATTTGAGAGCCTTGCCGCCCGTCGTGGTTTCAGGATTGCCAAACATCACGCCAATTTGCATACGAATCTGGTTAATAAAAACAACAGTCGTGTTGGACTTGGCAGTAATCGCCGTCAGTTTCCGCAGCGCCTGGCTCATCAGGCGTGCTTGCAAACCCATGTGTGAATCGCCCATCTCGCCCTCAATTTCCGCCCGTGGGGTGAGGGCCGCCACCGAATCAATGACTACTAAGTCCACGGCTGCAGAGCTAACCAGCGTTTCCACAATCTCCAGTGCCTGCTCGCCCGTATCCGGCTGGCTAATAAGCAACTCATCAACATTCACGCCCAGGCGCTTGGCGTAGGCCGGGTCCAGCGCGTGTTCCGCATCAACGTAGGCCACCGTCCCGCCCTTTTTCTGCGCACTAGCTGAAATATGCAGCGCCAGCGTTGACTTACCGCTCGATTCCGGGCCGTAAATTTCAATAATCCTACCCCGCGGCACACCGCCAATGCCGAGCGCCACATCCAACGAAACCGAACCAGTACTAATCGCGTCGATATCAACTTTCTTCGCTTCGCCCAATTTCATAATGGCGCCCTCACCAAAGCGCTCTTTAATAATTTCCACCGCGTCTTGCACCGCCTGGCGGCGCTGATCGGTCTTAACATTCCCCCGCGCTGCTGCCTCTTTAGCCATCAGCCCAATGTACCTCAGGAGCGGGAGACCAGCAAGCGGCGCTGCACCAGACTCGTGCGACCCGAGGCTCCCGTCGCTTCTACCTGCACCACGTTAAGGCCAGGGTGCAGGGGTAACTCAAAGTGAAAACTCCCATCGGCGCCCAGCAGCACCGCTTCGCCGTTGACCGTGAGGCGCGCCTCGCGCTCGGTGGTGCCGCGTACCGTCACCTCTAACTGCTCAGTCACCAACGCCGCAGGCTCGGTGACAGTCAGCGCCGGCACACGCACAAATGATTGCACCTGCCACGCCAGGTACCCCGCCACAAGCAGCAAGCAGCCTACTACCCCCAGCACAATCGCTCCGATCGGCATGGTCACGCGCTTGAACCAGCTCGCCGTCTGCGGCAAGTGCAGCGGCACGCGCTCCCGCACACCGGACAACGAGCGTAAAAAAGCCCGCTGACCTCGCTCACCATCGACACCCACGTAGCGCGCATATTTCAGGTACGCCCCGCGCGCGTAGACTTCTGCGGCAAAGGCCGACAAATTACCCTCCTCCAGTGACCGTAGCTGAGAGGGCGGGATGCGAATATTCAGCGCTACCTCGTCTAAACTCAACCGCAGCCGGCGCCGGGCCGCTCGCAGCTCCTCACCCACGCTCGCATCATACGCCTGTCCGCGTGAACGCGTGCCTACCATGTCTCGTCCCGATTAGCAAAATCATCGCGCGCCGTCTCGGCTTCTCCCTCGGTCGGAAGCGGCTGCGCTGACTCTTCCTGCGCTTCGCGCCGCAGAACCGGCCGTGGTTTATTGCCCTCGGCCGTCCCGACCACCCCTCGCTCTTCCAGCATATCAAGCAGCCGCGCGGCCCGTGCGTAGCCCACCCGTAAGCGCCGCTGCAGCAAACTGGCGCTGGCCTTATCGCTGCGCACCACCACTTGCCGTGCTTCTTCGAGCAGAGGATCATCACCCATCTCGCCTTGGCTAGCGACACCGCCTGTTGCCGCCGACATAACGGTCTCATCATAGTCGGTCTCCCCTGTTTCGCGAACAGCCGCTACCACCTGCCGCACCTCTTCCTCAGACACAAAACCGCCCTGCAGACGCACCGGGCGCGCCTTATCGCCCGCCAGGTACAGCATGTCC
>DATDVI010000023.1:0-13048 GCA_035290125.1 Candidatus Anderseniibacteriota bacterium | reverse complement strand
CGGCAGCTGGCCTCGCTCGCCGCGGCGCTTGGGGCTGTCGTCTACGTCTTCTGCGGGTTTAACATTGGTCACTTGAACCACGTGAACTTCTATGTGGCGACGATGGTGGTGCCGTGGCTGCTGGTGGCGATTGATCGATTTCTCGTCTCCCCGTCGCTGCCGCGCGCCAGCGTACTCGCTATTGTGGCTGCGATTATTCCCCTCAGTGGCCAACCGCAAATCGCCTTATACTCTCTGTTCATCGGCGCCTTGTACGGCCTCGCCCGTCTACTCACTACTCACTACTCACTACTCACTAAAATAGTCCCCCTTACCCTCCTCGCTGGCATCCTCGCGTTCTCCCTTGCTTCTTTCGCCATCCTACCTCTCGCCGAGTTTTTGCCCGCCACCGAACGATCAGGCGACTTGCCTCAAAACGAACTCTACGAATTCAGCTATCCGCCGGCCCACTTCATCACCCTGATCAGGCCGTACTACTTTGGCAACCATGAGCACTACTGGGGAGCCAAGAATTTCCAAGAGCTGGCAGCCTACGTGGGACTAGTACCGCTCCTACTAGCGCCATTCGCGCTGCTCGTCTGGAAAAAGTTTAAGCCGGAAACTATCTTTGCCCTGTGTCTCCTGGCTCTGGCCCTGGCTCTTGCGCCCGGCATTCACTCGCCAATCTACCGATTTCTCATTGAACAGAGAATGAATACGTCCTTTGCCATCCCCGGCCGTTTTGTGTACTTCTTTGATGTTGGTGTGGCTATCTTAGCCGCACTGGGCCTGAATCATCTCATTAAGCTCCAGCCGGGGAAACACAGACTGGCGGCGACAGTGTTGCTCATTCTCAGTGCTGGCAACCTCGTCTACTTTGGCTGGAACTACAATCCGCTCATTCCAGCCGAGCAGGCGCTGGCTGCCTCCCCACTTACGGAGGCTCTGCGCCAATACCACGATGAGCAAGGGCTGCCGCCGAGGCTCTACGCAGCTGAATCCTTACCGCTCGATGGCACACAAAGCGCCACTCTAAAATTAACTGATATAGTCTCGCCCCTGTTCTCCATTCATCAGCCGTTCACACTTCACCAAGGCGTCATGTGCCTGCGCCTTCCAGCACGCGCCGTCAGCGACACCGGCGAAGCAACGATCACCGTCAGCGAACAGCTCGGCAGCCCGCCGGTTTTCACGACCAACATTACCGCTCAAGAGATCAATCAACGCAGACAAGTTAAAATATGCCCGCCTTCGCCCCTTACCGCCGATGAAAGTCGGCCGCTCTTCTTGTCAGTCTCAAGTGAAAAGGCAAGCAACATCCGCTTATTCTATCAATCCACCACCGAGCTATCTGTCTATTTTGTTCGGGTCTCGAACCCGACGGAGTCAGAGCTGACTCGCTCCCAAAAAACCGCCCGCTTGGTAATCGACCAGGAGTTACCAGACCAGAATGAGCATGATGCCGATTTACTACTACGACATATTCAAGCAACGGCTGCGGCCAGCTCCGCTCGCTGGATTGGCGCTCTCGGCATCGCTAACTTTCGCGCCTTTATCGAGGACCTCTTTGCCAACGACCGCGATCCCTTTAACGGTGAAGGCATCCATGCGCTCGTTCATAATCGCCCTCTGGTTAATATGAGCGGCATCACCCATCTCACCCAAATCGTACCCGCTAAAGATGAGACTGATGCCGTAACACGAAGCGGCTACCCACTCAGCACCGAAAAAGCGCGCGGGGATAATAAGATTCGCCTCTATACCAATCCCGACGCCTTTCCCCGTGCTTTTCTAGTTCCGGATGCTATTTTCGAACCAGATCCGGCCATCGTTCGCCATCGCCTGAGTGCAGCCGACTATGAGGGACGGCATTACATATATGTTGATGGGCCAAGCCCCCCTGCCGATTTACCCGAGCCGCGTGGCCAATCAACCAATGGCACTGCTCATATTACTCGCTACACCTCGACTCGCGTTGATATCGAAGTTGCGGCGAGCGAAGACGCGTGGTTAGTCCTCACCGACAACTACACCCGAGAGTGGCAAACTTTTGTAGATGAGCAGCCGCAGCGGCCGCTCTTCGCCAACACCATCTGGCGGACAGCGAAAGTACCCGCCGGTAACCATACCGTCTCGTTCCAATATCATTCCCCCGCTGTCGAATTATCCAAAAAATTAACGGTGGGAGGGCTCATCGCCGCCCTCGCACTGCTGATTATTCCTAGCTTGTGGCGCCTAGTTCGGCATGACAATCACCGCTAGCAACCTTTTTACACCCCCGGGGGTGTAAGTTGGTTAGCGCGTCCGAATCGCCGCGTCGCCGGATTTTTTGTCGTGCTCGGCCAGCGCGCCACTCGTCGACAGATAAAAATCGCTCGATCGATAATCGTACTCACTGCTGTAGCGCAGCGTCGGCGCATTATTGGCGCTCGTTCCCTCTGCGTGAACTTCAATAAAAATCGTCTCCGGCCAGGCAATGTTCTCGGCAAAATCGAGCTGCTGCCAGGCATTATCAGTGATATCTTTTACCGGCACACGCCAGGTTTGCAAAGCCGCACCACCCGGGTTGCTACGCGCTTCTACAACTACTTCACCTTTGTTCGCTCGGCCACTATACGTCGCGATAGCTAATTCTATTCCCCGCGCATCGCGCGCCCCGGCCAGCTGCTGGCCGCCACGTACTCCCGGTACCATCTCGCCAATCACCCGCTCATATGTTTCTTTCTCATACACCCAGGCAAATTCTTTACCCACAACGCGGGCGACAAACACCGGCTCCAGTTTTTTATAGTATTCGTCAATAAAATTGTTAGCATAGTGGTCCGGCGCCCGGCCAAACATGTTGCGATACAGCACCACGTAATGTACCCGGGGCTGTTCATGCGCGTTAATATGTGCCACGTGCGCAGACGTATAGGCACCAAGCTCCTCGGGATACCACGAAGCAACGATCGAATCCGGATCGGTGCGATTGAGCCACTCCCCCACTTGCTCCAGCCCCTCGCCCCAGCCTAGCTCCTGGCTCAAGTTGTCCGGAAACAGCGGATTGCTGTAGGCAATGGCGTAGGGGTGGTATCGATAATCGACCGCCCCCAGGTATAACAAAGCAAGCAGCGCCGGCGCAGTCACAAGGTATCTCAAGAATCTAGAACCTTGAATCTTGAATAGAACGGCGATGTGGGCCAGCCACCGACCAACCACCGCCAAGCCAACCGCCGCCAGCACATCAATCGCCGGCCATGCGGGCAAAATGTACCGATCCCCTTTCTTGGCGCCGAGCGTCATCATGAGAATGAAGAAGAAAGCATACGCAATGAGTAACCATACAGTAGAGCGGACCGATGCGGTCGGGCGGGGGAAAGGGCGTGACAGGACCCGCGATAGTCCCAGCCACAAGATTGCCACACTCGCGAATCCCAGCGTCACCGGCGTCGTCCGCGTCAGCAGCGTGAACACATAGTGATACGCATTCAGACTATAGGCTTCTGCCATATGGTGTGGTGTTGCCGCCGCCGTCACGAGATCACGCTTCACGACCAGCACATTCCCCTTCGGATTCGAGACGAACAGCATCGCCGGCCACAGCAGAACAAAGATGAGTCCCACGAGTAATAACCACAAGATGAAGTCCCGCCCTCGCTCAACGATTGTCCGCCATCGCCAGAGCGCACGCCCCTCGCAAGCCCAAACTGCCAACCAGAAAAATGGCACCAGAAAAACAGCTGGTGCTTTGGTCAACAGCGCCAAGCCACTCAGCATTGCTGACACAATAAGCCAGCGCTCGCTGTATCCCAAACGTACATAGACAAGCGTGGCCAGGGTAGCCACAAACAACAAACTGGCCAGCAGGGCATCGACGTGGACCACGCGTGAGTAGCCAATGAGAAAGGGATCAAGCGCAATGAGTGCGCTAGCAAGAACCGGCAGCAAGCGCTGGGTTGACCAAAGCCGCCGCAACAGAAAATATATCCCTGGCACAACCAAGGCAGTTACCACTGCCAGTACCCCCTGCGTCCCAGAGACAAAGTGGGGCAGCGTGCTAAAGGAGAATGGCACATCGCGCAGTACAATGGTGGCGCTCACCGCCGCTCCCGCCAGCCACAACGTCGTCACGCCAGGGTGCGTGGTTTGCAACATATCGTTAAAACGCCAATCTTTAAAGGCCCGGATAAATTCATACGATCGCCCGATCCAGTTCTTCTCATCAGCCGTCAGAAAGAGGCCCAAATCGATTGCTCGAGGAATGAGAGCCACGATAAGTAATACCGCCGCAATAGTCAGGTCAGCGCGATGTTTTTTGAACATAGTAGACAGTCCATACCAGAATTATCACCGTAAGTAAAGTCACCACCATACCCGCCGTCATCCCCGGCGGCCAAAACGTCAAATCAATCAGGTGGGAACCGGCCGGCACTTCCACCCCCAGCAAACCACTAGCACTACGAGTTGGTTGTCCGCCAGCTGCCCGCCAGCCCGGCGCCCAATTTTGGTTGATAATAAGTTGAGTACCGGCGTCCGACTCCACTGTCGCCATGATGCGATTCGGCGAATGGGTATGCAGCACCACGCTCCCGCGATCAACATAAGCCTCGCCACGATAAGCTTCGGCTAGGTACGCGCGCACATCTCCCCGCCGCTGCCAGGCATTGAGCACTGTCAGGCAGAAACTCTTTGCTCCCCGGTTAGCGGCTACCGCCGGATAGGGATCAAAACCCTCATCCTGCACGAATGGCAGGTGCAGGGCAGGCGGCTGTTTATCGCCCCTCGCGACTTTGGCATATTCGTGGTCTAAGAGTGGCGACGTGACGCTCAACAGATCAACAATGAGAACAGTGATAATAAGCCACTGCACCGGTCGGGATCGGATTCTGCTCGCACCCCACGCAGCCAGCAGCCCCAGCACAAAGAGGCACGCACTCATCGCCCGCTGAGGATTGCGCAGCGCACTGCCGACCGGCAACAGCTCGAAAATGTTGTGCGAACCCCCCAGCGTCACTGCCAGCATCATCGCTCCCACAAACAGCCAGGCTGCCGCTCGTGCCCGAATGGCGGGAGAAAAGAGTGCCCAGATCGCGAGTCCCAGAGGGATAGCCCCAACGTAGTAACCATACTCCACCATAGTCACGCCTTCATATGTTTCCAGGACACGGCCGCTGCGCGCGAGCAGCCGCCCCAGCATCCATATCGCCGAGATATGCGTTGCCTCCGGCAACGTGACAGTCTCACGTAAGAAGAGTAAATCAGGAATAAATTTCCATGCTCCAAGCCCAAAAGCAATGACCAGCAGCAAACCAGCTCGCCCCACCATTCGCAACCGCCTGCCCCGCGTCGCAACCAGGTCACTCATCAAACCAAACGACAGCAACATGAGCGCCACATACGCAACACCATTAACCCGCCCTTCAAGACCAATCATCGCCAGACACGCGGCCGCAAACACCAACCAGCCCCAGTGCTCCCGAGCGCGTAGATACCCGTAGAAGACCCACGGCACCCATGCCAGCGTCAGCCACAAAAACTGACCGCCGGCGAGGTGCATGCCCATAAATCCACTGGTTAAAAAGACGACCCCGGCCACCAATGCCGCCGGGTCCGGAATGCCAAGCCATCGGGCGAGTCGCCACATGCCGAGCAGGCCAAAGACAAGGTAGATGGGAACAGCCAGCTTGGGTCCCACGACGGCGCCGAAGAGCAGCACAAACAGAAACACCGGCGACAACCAGTAGGTTTGCGGATTGCCGATCGCCGGATACCCGCCACAGAGGTACGGATTCCACAGCGGCACCTGGCCGTATAGTAACACCGTGTGCCGGGCAGCTGCATAGGTTGCCGCTGCCTCCGTCCAATCTAAAACCCCAGTGGCTGAGAGGCGAGTCAGCAGCGGCCAGCTGAAAGCAACCGCAACGACAATGAAAAACACTACGGCGAGCAGCGTCGATTGAATCCGCATCACCATATCATAGCGCAGCCATTCTATAATATGATAGGTGCATGCTTCGTTCTGGTCGTCTCTCTATCGTCGTCACCGCGCTGCTCACAGCCGGCCTCATCGCCTACAGTCTCACGCTGCCCTGGGATCGCGTCGAGAGAAACGTCGTCGGCCTCCAGGGCGCGCCGGGGCGAGCGCTCACGCTACACACAGGCGATGAGGTAACCCAGAGTTTTAAAACAGTTCAGCCGCTACTGGGATACATTTCTATCTACACACTCAACGAAAAGCTCACCGACCAAAAGCTAACACTCATCATTACAAATGAACACGGGCAGAAGCTAGCCCAGGCCAAACTTCCCCGGCCCGCCTATCGCCGTGGCTACCTCAAGCTAACATTCGCCATTCCCTGGATTACGACGAATCAAGGCGAATCTTTTACGCTACACCTGCGACTTGAGGCAGGCTCACCACTTGAACTGTATACGCTAACGGAAAATGTCTATCGGGCTGGCGATTTCACCTTTAACCAAACGCCCCAGCCGGACCTAGACCTAGCCCTCGTTACCGCTCGCCCAGCGTTTCTCTCACCTGGTGCTAAAAAAGGCGTGATCGCCGGCTTACTCACACTTGCAGGAGCCATGTTCATCACTCTCTTACCAACGCGGCGAATGGCCTGGCGATTGGCTGCCGCGAGCCTACTGTTAATTATTATTACGCCGCTGGCGCTGGGTGGCTTCTGGCAGAACCAAGACATGCTGGGCATTAACGATTGGGATTTCTATTTCTCTGTCCACGAAGTGTTACGCCGCTCACTCAACGTTTTTCACGTTTTTCCGTTCTGGAACCCGTACACCTGCGGCGGCACCGCCGGGCTTGGTGACCCAGAATTTCCTCTCTTCACGCCAACGTTCGCGCTGGAGTTGTTGTTTGGCGTCCCGCTCGGCCTGCGCCTCAGCATTTTCTTAGCCACGGCCATCGGCGCCCTGGGCATGCTGGCGCTGGGCAGACGCGTGGGCCTTGCAGTCGAAGCCGCACTACTCGCGGCGTTGGTTGTTGCCTTTGGCAGCGTTAATCTGCTCGAAATCGTTGAGGGCCACCCCAACATTTTTGCCGCCATGTGGATTCCCTGGATCTTCTGGGCGTGGCTGGGCGCATACCAGGGCAGAAAGCGCGGCTCCCTGATCTGCGGTATCTTCTTAGCGCTCACGTTCTATCAAAGCGGCGTGTATCTGCTTTTCTACACCGCCGCCGCTTTCGTTGGCCTGATTCTGCTTGCCCATCGCCGTGGTGCAGCACTGCAGATCACGTTCCGCGCGGGCCTGTGGGCGCTGGGGCTGGCCGCACTCAAACTCATTCCCGCCCTCATCTGGCTCACCCAATTTAAGGATCAATCGTACGCCTCCTCAATCGCCACACTTCCGTACTGGTACGAAATTTTGCTCGGTCGGCACCTACACGGCGAAGATATTCTGCCGAACCAAACGACCGGCTGGCATGAGTATGGCGCCTATATTGGCCCCCTCGCGCTGGCGTTAGCATTCCTGGGCCTCACCAGCCTGCGCCGCAGCTATCGCACCAGAGTTCTGCTGCTCTGCGCCGTACTCGCTTTGTTGCTGTCTTCGGCTGGTCCCCTGCTACAGCCTGTCTTCGACCAGCTGCCTTTTCTGCCTCGCTCAACCATCTCTCGCCTCATCCTTTTCGCTGTTGTCCCCTTGGCACTGCTAGCCGGCCAGGGCATTGATCAAATCCAGCGCTGGCTGGCTGGCAGCCGCCACCTGAGCGCCCCACTCATCGGCCTCACAGCCGTGACGCTCATGAGTGTATCGTATCCACTTTCTGAGCAAGCGTTCGTCGTCTCGCCGGCAACGGAGCCGATTTCACCAGCCCCGCCACCCATTGCCTTCACTCGCGATACGCATCCTGTTCGCTTTCAAGACGTAGATTACGATCGATCGTATCTAGCGACGCTGGCGGGCTTTGGCACGCTCAATTATTGCACTCCCTTAAGCCCTCCACCCAGCGTTGCCACAGTAGGGCAGAGCGAAGATTCTTCCTCCGTGAGCGTAACCGACGCTTCCCACGGCACTGTGCAGCTGCACTCGTGGTCATACAACCGCGTTGTGGTGCAGGCTCACCTCACTCAGCCAACGCAAGTTGTTTTGAATACCAACTACACTCCCTGGGGCTGGAAAGTAAACGGCCGTCCTGTCCGCGAAGTCGCCAACCGCGTCGGTATCTCGTTGCCCGCCGGCGAGCACCATCTCGTTTTTCAGTACCGCTCCCCTGGGTTCATTGCCGGACTCATCATCACCGCAGCCACGGCAATCTTCGCCATATTTCTTGCCATCCGCCAGCGCCGTTAAAACAAACAAAGCATCACCCTCCCTCGATATTACGTAATATCGAGGGAAATCGTCGGCAAGTTCTCTTGCGCCCAAGATTAATTGCTGACAACTTGGTAAGCATAAAAACAAAAACCAAACAGGAGCCAAAGATTAGCTGGCCTCAATCAATGGCCAGCCGACATACTAAAGATCTTCCGGCCTCCGTCAAAAGATGGCTGCAGGGCATTTTTAATACGTCGCTCGACCCGCGTGACAAGATTCGCTTTCAGTTGAGCATCTGGGATTCGCGCGCCGATCGCCGCGCAAGCTCATTCAAACCCTCAAAAAAAACGGCCTCACCGAACCGCAAATCAAAAAAATTATCCGGATTTTGCCAGATTAACAAAAAAGACCACCCAGCTAGACCAGGCGGTCTGTAAAAAGTTAGCTCCGCTCTCTTTTATTAACGATCTTTCAGGAGGTTAAGCACTTCCTGCAACAAATCGTTCTGTCGTTTGAGAATTGGGGCTAACTCCTCTTGTACAATAATCCGTACGTCGTCCTTGAAAGTTGGCTGGCCTTTGGGCTTTCCCGAACCTAGGACAAGCTTCACCTGACAAAGCTGCGCTTGCAGGGCCGATATGCGCTGCTTCAAAATCTCTCGCTTAGGGCCGATTTCCTTTATCCGTTTCCGCCAAGCTCCTTGACTGATCTTTAAGTAACTAATTTTTTCCTCCTCGATGAAGACGTTGTATTCCTTGAGATCAATCATCGCCTGGGCAAGTTCCCGTTTAAGGCTGTTGCGGTCAGCCTCAGTATATTCAGTCACTGACTTTCCTCGACGAGATGCCCTAGACATTGTCGTGCGCCTCATCTTGTTGAAGTGACTGACATACTTTCCTTTTTCATCTGTGCCCGCAAAATCTTCAAAACACTGGTCACTCATTGCGTGCTTATCGCGCATTTTGGTACCTCTCTACTGGCTGGTATGAAAAGTACAACCTTGCAACTGCGCAAAGTCCTGTGTTTACACAATATATTATTTATAAATTTTGTCAATAGCGGCTTACTTACAGAAAAATTTATAACTTAAAAAGAAAATATTTACCCCGCCTCGAGAAAATGAGCTTTTTATTTCCGCTTGACCAATCGAAAGTGCTCTAGCTCTGGGCATTTAACACCCGGTTTTTGGCCGGGTAAGCGGTAATCGACGATCCAATTGGCTTCGTTAAGATCTAGCGGCAGGTGAATCTGCTTGTCTCCTCGGCTCAGGTACAGCAAGCGGTTATACACGTGCGGGTTATCGGCCCACACTGGCCCGGCTTCGCGCACACACGCTACCAGCGGCCGAATATCAACCATGTCGATAGCGCTGTCCACGCTGGTGCCTAAATTAAATTTCTCGCCACTGCCCCCAGTCTCAAGATACGGAACTAAGACAGATGAGCCTGTCCATGCCATCAGCACCAACGCCAAGATAACGGGTAATAACGCCGCGCCTCGCCGCGCCGGGGAAACACCCAACTTCGCCCTATGGGCTTCGCTGGGCAGGCCAGGTTTCTCAGATAAAGCGATATCTGGCTTGCCAGCCGAAGCTTTAGCGAAGGCTGGTGTTAAAGAGGCGCGGCGAAACAACGCCACCTGAACTAACATTCCTAACCCCACCCCTGCCAACGCCCAGACTCCGAGCACGAAGACAACCAGATACCGCAGCGTAAACCGGTCGACCATCAATATGAGAAAAAGCAGCTGAATAACAAGACCTGCCAGCCACAGCCAGGCTGCCCGTTTCTTGTCTGACAGCAGTGCCACAACAACCAGCAATCCCAGCACACTAGTCAGCAGCCACGTCGTCCCGGCCGCAAACTGCACGCCCGTGTATCGCGCGACATACACAGAGCCAGACAGTACTTTTGGCAAAACATCCGGCAGTTGGGCTAAGCGCTCACCAGCGAGCGCTATCACCTCGCGCGGGTTGCCCTGATCCTCCGGAAAAATTTGCAGCACCGCAAACTGGGTGCCAAACGCTGCCCAAAAGGAGAGCGGCATCAGCCACCAGCCCAGCAGCGCCCGCGGTCGCCGCATATGCAATGCGACCGCCGGGCCCATGATTCCGACAATTGTCGGCAAAAAAACGATGTAGTTGTGTAGCCCTAATCCCGCCGCCAAGCCCGCCCAAACGGCCCGCGTTGATGCCCTAAATCGCTTATCGGTCAAAAAATACAACAGCAAAAAAGCAAAAAACGGAAACAGTGTAATCGCCCACCCCAAACGCTGCTTGAGCAGGTACGTCGGAGAAAAGACCATCATAACGAGCGCATACATCCCAGCCGTCTCGCCAAACATGCGGCGCAGGCCAACAGCGGCTAACATGAATGTCGCCAGTGAGAAGAGAAGCATTGCCAGCCGGAGCGCCAGTGCATTATAGCCAAGGGCGAGTACAAATGGCGTGCGAACGTAATCAATCAGCGGCCCAATGTACGACCGCTCGCCGATAACCGTTATCCGATCATGCCACCGCAGCTGGTACACATTCTCGCCCTCGGATGCTTCATCGCCGAACAGTCCGGGTACGCGGTGCAGGTACACCGTATTGGCGATTAAGAAAAGAGTAAAGATGAAAAAAAGTATGTGCCGTCGCATCATCATGCTTAGTGTGCTCCCACCGTAATCACTCGCCAATGTTTAAGCACAGGACATAGCTCGCGCTCGGCATCCGCTGGCGGATCGCCAACTAAGCGGTAAGAAATAAGTAAAGTTGCCTGCTCTTCACCGGCGGCGACCTCCAGCTCATGTCGTGGATCATAACTTAAATACCGCAGGCGATTCTGAATATGAATGTTATGAGCCCACACCGAGCCTGCTCCTCGCAAACACTCCACCAGCGGCCGCGTAGCGATCAGTGCCGCCGCACTGTCGCGGCGATTGCCCAACGAAAAGTTACCGGTGCTGCCGCCAGTTTTTAAATATGGCACCAGCACCGTACTGCCCGTCCAAGCCATGAGCGCAAACGCTAAAATAATGGGCAATAGCGCCGCGAAAAAGCCCGGCTTTTTTCCGTTAAAGCCGGGCTTTAACAAAAGCGTTCCCAGACCCACGCCACCGAGCAACCACACGCCTAAGCCAAACGTCACGAAGTAGCGTAAGCTGAACTGAAAAATCATGTACAGCAATACACTCAGCAAAATTACTAAGCCAAATGTCCACACGAGGCTTGTCCCCTTACGGCGCGGCATAAACAAGGCCGCCAGGACCAAGCCAAAAATAATCCCCGCAATACTGAGCGCGGCCGGCCGCGAAAGCTCCCAGCCGGTGTAGTACGCCGCATACGAAGAACCAGAGATAAGCAGCGGCAGCAACTGCGGCAAGGCAGCAAGGCGTTCCGAAAAATCCGCCGTAGCCAAAATCGCATCTTTATAATCACCCCGGTTAATCATCATGACCGAGAGCTGTGTCCCAAACCCGGCTAAGAGGCCGACCAAAGCCGGCCAAGCAGCAAATAATTTCGTGAAGTGTCGTTGCCACATTACTGCACTCACCCAACCAACTGCCACGCCTGCCAGGGTCGGCAAAAAAATGGCGTGATTGTGCAAACCCAAGCCGGCACTTAAGCCCGCCAACAGCGGCCCGTGCCGTTTGAGGCGCGAGGCCTCTGGCAGCGTCAATAGATACAGCGTCAGCAGGGCAAAAAACGGCAGCAAGGTAATCGCCCAGCCTAAGCGCTGAGAAGTCAGGTATATCGGCGAGAACAACATCGCTGTCGCCGCCACCAGCCCCACCTCCTGTCCCCATAGCCGGCGACAGATGATAACCGCCAGCCAAAAAGTCGCCACGGAAAACAGCAGCATAACTATCCGTAATGCCAGCGGCGTATAGCCAAGCATTTCTACAAAAGGCACCCGGATGTAATCGATGAACGGACCAATATACGAACGCTCACCGGTGATAAACAGCTGCTTCGCATCAAAGAGCAGATATACATTCTCGCCCTCGGAGGCCTCATCGCCCATCAGCCCCGGCACTCGGTGCAGCCAGGCACTATTAGCCACCACAAACAGAACGAAAAGTACAATGACGGTTGGGCGATACCAGTTTGTCGCTGACATGCAGGTAGTATAGCGTGAAAAACATGCGCCGTAGCATACTCATCCTCGGCCTTGCACTTATCATTCTGCTGCCCCGTGTTTTCGACCTCGGCGCATTTATGACGGCGGATGAAAAAGTCTGGCTTGCCAACACGACCGGCTTCACCCGTAATCTGGCACTCCTGAAATGGGACAAACTCCTGCAGCAACCCCACCCCGGCATCACCGCAACGTGGCTTGGTTCACTCGCGATTCATGCCAACACGCTTGCTGCCCGGAAGCTACCACTGGTCCTCGGCCAAAGTGTTCTCCTCGGCTTTATTGGCTATATTTTTTATCGACTGTGGAGCCCGCAGGGCGACACCCGCCGTAGCTTTAGCGAAGGTGGGTGGGGCGCAATCCTTCTCACCCTGCTCCTAGCACTCAATCCGCCGCTCGTCGCCCACACACGCGTCTACGCTATGGATGCGCTGCTCGCTCAATTTCTCCTGCTTTCTCTAGGCTGCTTGCTGCTCTGGCGCCAAACGTACACAGCGCGGTACCTCATCTACGCCGGCGCCGCCGGCGCTCTGGCCGTGCTCTCTAAGCTACCCGGCCTGATTATTATCCCCTTTTCACTTGCCTATATTTTCTACGCGGCTGGCCTGCCCCGCGAAGCCCTGCCGGCTGGCGGGGCGAAGTGGGGTGTCTGGTCCCTCGCATTCATCCTCACCCTCATCATCGTATTC
>DATDVI010000022.1:0-5031 GCA_035290125.1 Candidatus Anderseniibacteriota bacterium | reverse complement strand
AGCTACACTAGTGATAAATTCACATCGACGCGTTGACGCGTCGATGCATAAAAAAAGCCCCTCGAACTCCTAGTAACATAGTGTTACCAAGTGTCCAAGGGACAAAGTTACAAAGCGACTACAGGGCTGACTATCGAGAGTCAGCAGTTGCGAGAGAAGACCCGATTACCAGCATCCCAGCGATCATCGTCCAGCGGAAAGGCAACCACGTACCAGAACCGGCTATCAGCACCCCAGTAGACGCGGACCGCAAAGACCTCACCATTGACCAGAACATAAAAGATGTTCCAGTATCCGTTGGTCAAGAGCGGTCCATACTTGCCACCAGCCTGTCGATCAATTATGCCAAACAGCAAGCCGCAGAATTGGCTCGGATCCTCAAAGAGGTATCCCACCGGTAGCTCACTCTGGTTCTCTCGATCGTTCGCATTGCGAACGATGTCGAACGAGGCGATCTCGCAGGCAGGCGTTCCCTGAAACGGTCGCGCCGCCGCTACAATGCGGTCTCGAAAGCCATCCCAGACGTAGAGGCCGTCACGAGTGACGAACAGGTTGCCTGGGTCACCAAGGCCGGAGCGTTCGGGAAGTTGGACAACACATCGATTGCCGAGGAACTGATACACTTTTTCGTCCCCGACGTTACGTCGAAGCCCACCCAAGAACGCCTGCAAATCTTTTGGATGCTGAATCCACCAGTCCATCTCAGGGCCCGACAGCGCTGGCCAGGCTTGCAGAGTGCGAGCAATAAACTCGGCAGTGTGACGATCAAAAGGTTGAGACATGGCGCTTTTTCCTTTCATAGGGATTCGCCACAGTGCTCTTTAACCCGGAGCAAAAAGGGATCCTCTCAACATAAGAAGAGTCTACTAAGGCCAAATAAGCCCCAAAAGGCTCTTCTCATGCAGTTAGCTCAGTTGTAAAGAACCTATGATTATAGCACATAAAAGTATAATAAGTCAAGGGCAGAATACAAACGCTCGCTGTGCGTAAATTGCTACTTACGACTTACTACTTACCAGTTACTATATCCCCATGTACCTCCTGATCGACATCGGCGGAACCAAAACCCGCGTGGCTATCTCACGCGATGGCACCAAGCTCGATGCCATCTCCCGCTGCCCAACTGAGCAAGATCTTGCCAAGGAACTCGAAGCGATAACGACGCTGGCTGGCAAGCTCACCGGCGACCAGCCCCTGGATGGTGCCGCAGTTGCCCTACCCGGAGTTTTAAACCAGGCCAGGGACACGTTGCTCCACTCGCCCAATCTGTCTCAGTGGGAAAATAAGCCACTGCGCAGTCAGCTCGAGACAGCCGTAGGCGTACCGGTCAGCCTGGCCAACGACGCAGCCGCAGCTGGTCTTGGCGAAGCATCATTCGGTGCAGGGCAGAAATATAACATTGTCGCGTATTTAACCATCAGCACCGGCATTGGCGGCGCCAGAATTGTTAACCGCCGCATTGACCCCAGCCACGCCGGCTTCGAACCCGGCCACAGCATTATTGACATCGATGGCACCCATGCCCTGGGCTGCCCCGCACCGACGACGCTTGAAGACACCCTCGGCGGCAACAGCATCCTCAAGCGCTACCAGAAGAAATCAGAAGAAATAAAAGACCCGGCTTTCTGGGAATCATTCACCAACCACCTGGCGATTGGCCTCAATAACGTCATCGCGTTCTGGTCGCCCGATATCATCGTGCTTGGTGGCTCACAAATGAACGATGTCGATCTCGCGGCGCTGCGGCAGATGCTGGCCACGACCAGCCGTTTTTCTCCCGATCTACCCGCGCTGAGGAGAGCCACGCTTGGCGATGAAGCCGGTCTGTGGGGAGCGCTCGCGTTGCTGGAAAATAAAACAAGCCAACACGAAGAGAACCGTTGAGGTCAGCGCTGAGGCCAGACAATACTGACACACTGCCTCCAGCACAAAGAGCTGCACGTACAGCAGCAGCAGCGAGACGATCCAACCACCAGCGACGAGCAGCACCGCTGCGTGCAACAGTATAGGGCGACGAAAATCACCATACATAAACACCAGCAGAAACGCCGCCAAGTAATAAAGCGCGCCGGCCAGTGCAATAGGTGCGCCCGCAAACGTCGCAAACTGGCTCGTTAAAACTGTCTCACACCCCGACGAGAGACCGCACGTCGGCAGCTCGCCCTGGTAGTACTTCGCCGTCAGGTACGCCGCATCAATAAAGCCAATGGCGCTGGCGAGCAGCCACCCCCAATACTGCCACCTAGGAAGCGGCAGCGGCGACGATGCGCTCACGAAACTCATCCAGCGTGCGGAATCCGCCGAGCTCGGCGCCATTCAAGTAAAACGTCGGCGTAGCGTTCACTCCAGCCGCAACCCCGCTGTGGTAATCATCCTCAACAGCTTCTCGGACTTCACCAGCATCAATGTCGCGGGCAAACTGCTCTGCATTCAACCCCAGCTCCGCGGCATACCCCATAAATTTTTCGCGCGCATCACTTTTGCCCGCCCAGTCGCTCTGCCGCTCAAACAAGATGTTGTGCATGTCCCAGAATTTTTGCTGGTTGCCTGCCGCTTCGGCCGCCTGCGCTGCCAGCTGCGCTTGCGGGTGCGCTTCACGCAGGGGAAAGTGGCGCCAGACAATCTGCAGTGCCTCGCCGAGCTCTTCATGCATGCTCTTCACCACCGGATAATACGCCCCACACGCCGGGCACTGAAAATCCCCGTACTCAATCAAAACCACTTTCGCGGTGCTGCCATCAGCTGGGCCGCCTTTAACCCAATCGGATGCTTGTGCGCTCACCCGGCTGTCGCTGACACCCGTATCACCACTATCACTCCTTGCCAGCAGCCAGGCACCTCCTGCAACCGCAACCGCGCCCAGGAGCAACACACCGTACCGCCACGCCCGCCGCCGCCCTCTCCGCTGCAGCTCCCGCGCTCGCTCGCGTTGCTTGGCTTCGCGACGAACCAGCTTGCGCTCAGCCTTAGTCAAGGCACGATCACCCAACCCTGTCTCGGCCACGCTTTCATCAGGCATAGAAACTATCAATAATTCTAATGAGCGACCGCACGGCCGGGTCGCGGCGTAGCACAGCGTAGCAAATCCGTTGCCCATTGCGCTCTTTGGTGACCAGGCCCGAAAGCTCCATCACTTTCAGCTGCTGGGAAGCGGCCGGCACCGAAATGCCCAGCACCGCCGCCACGTCCGTTACGCATAAATCGTGCTGTCGTAAGAACAAGCGAAAAATACCAAAGCGGCCCTTGTCACTGAGCGCCGCAAACATGAGCGTCAGTCGCCGATTATCACCTGCTACTCGTTCCCGAATTTGCCGTACCTGCGTCTTGCTCAACATACACTCACTTAATACGTAAACATTTTCTTAAAGAATGGCAACCTTTTCTTTATACGCCAGATCATCGCCAGCAGCGTGAGACTAGTCACGACCAGCCCCGTTCGCCAGCCTGGCGCACGATAAGAAAATAGTACGTCGTGTTCACCAACCGGTAGTACTACCCCAACCAGCCCGCCGACATTCCGGGCTGGCGTGCCGTTAACACGCCACCCGCTAGCATAATTTGTATTCAGTGTTATCGTATCTTCCTGCAACAACGTAATGCGCACCAGTGCTCCGTTTGGCGACCACTCCAGCACCTCGTACGAAACCTCATGCGCCTCACCTGCCACCAGACGACTACCACCCTCGTCATGAATGGTCCGCACCCGCCCTGCGCCTGGCCCCAGCACGGAACAGTACGCAAACGTGCCGTAACCAGCTCGTGTCGCCTCATATGCTCGCGTCGTGCGCGAACCAACGCCGGCCGGGTCAAATGTTTCAGTAATAAAGGCGATCGGCCCCGGCGCCGGGGCTGGCTTAGGATACACCGGCGGCAACACAAATGCTTGCTCAGCAACCTGGGCAGACAAACTGAGTATATCTATCGCCACCAACCCTGCCGCGAGCACCGGCAGCAGCCGATGTCGGCTCCTGCGCCGCAGATGATCCAGGCCAAGCGCAGCCAGCAACGCCAGCGCAATAATACTCAAGAGAATCAGGCGGGAAATATTAGAGCGGGGGAAAAACCACAGTTGGTCAAACACAGGGGCCAGATACGGACCGCTGGCCGACAGGAGCAGCGTAGCCACAAGCCCTACCAGTAAAATGCGCACGTGGCGGCGCCGGAAAAAGAGCGACAGCCCGATCAGTGCCAGCGCCAACACCCCATACCCAACATACGCGCCATACTCGTGCCAGCCGCTCACTTGCCCCGGAATCACATACGCGCCGTGTAAATAACGGCCAAACAAAATCTGCGGCAAATACGGCAGCGTGTAGGCCGAGCCGGTGTACGCTTCATCGGGAAATTGTCGCAGCCAAGCGAGGACGGGTAGTAGCTTGAGCGCGCTGAGCCCCAAAGCCCACAGCCCGGCCTTGATCGTCACCGCCAGTGCTACGCGCGGCCGCGGCACAACGAAGATTAAGGCGATAAAAACCAGCCCCGTATACATCAGCAAATAAACCCCGCCCTGGTAAAACGTGAGTGCGAGGAAGATGCCAGGCACGAGCGCACTGCCTCCCCGATACGCGCCTAGCCAGCTCCAAAAGATCCATGGAATCCACATGGCGGCAAACACGTTCACGTGTCCCTCCGTAATCTCCAGCAAAGTAACAGTGCTCAAGGAAACAACCAGCGCCGAGAAGCCCCCCGCCAGGGGAGAGACACCCAAGCGCTTGGCCAGTAGCAGCATGCCGCCCGCACCGATCATCACCGACAGATAAATCGCCAGCCGCAAGCCAGCAGGTATTCCGAAAAGTAATTCCAACAAAAACGTCGGCGTAAACACCGGGAACTCCGGGTCAGCGAGTCCCGCCGTTCCCCCGCAGGTATACGGATTCCAGAACGGAAACGTATGGAGTTGAGCCAGGCTATGCCGGTACACATGGTGCAGCGAAAAATAGTAATCCCAATCAGCAATTCCCAGCTCGCCTGCCGACCACCAGTAACCGGCTAGCGCAACGGGCACGAGCACCAGAAGCAGCGCACCCATCG
>DATDVI010000021.1:0-52248 GCA_035290125.1 Candidatus Anderseniibacteriota bacterium | reverse complement strand
GTGTTGCCGCCGCGGCCGCGACGTACTACCGCGCCGCCCGCACCACCCGCCGCGGCTTCGAGTCTCGCGTACCGGACAGCCCCCTGCAACTGAAAACGTTCAATTTTACGCGCAATAATTTTTCACCCTTTCGCGCCAATCGACTGGCACTCTGGGCCTTTCTAACCAACCAGTGGATCATTGAAACGTATCACCTCGTCGACGATCAAGAGACAGAAAAAGAACACGCCGTACCGCTGACCGGCTTTCGCCGACATCTTCGCTTTGTCTCCCAGCTACCCTTGCAATGCAGCACGATTGCTCAAGCCCTCCAGCAGCTATGAACTCTTCCGCCAGGCAGCGCCGCCCGCTCCTGATCGCCATCACGGGCACGAAAGGAAAAACAACTCTGAGCCGACTCGTAAGCCACGTCTTTACCGCCGCCGGCAAACCAACGCTCCGAGTCGACACCGCAGGACACTACCTAAATGAGCAGCAGCGCTCCACCGCGGCCGACAGTCGCAATCTGTACGGCCTCCTGCCAACCACGAGCCCTGGCCGGTATCTCTATGCGCTCAAAAGCCAGCGCGAGGCCGTAGCCATTCTGGAAGTATCGTTTTCCTCCAGCGGAACCGCCGGGCTAGGATACCTGTCGCATGCCATTGGCATTTTCACCAACGTCTACAGCGACCACATCGGCCGCGGCATTAAAACCCGGCCCGAGCTGGCAGAACGAAAAGCTCGCCTTATCTTTGGTCGCATCAGGCCGGGGGGAACGGCGGTCTTTAACGCCGATGATGCCCTGGTGGTGTCTGCGCTGAATCATATCCCCCAAAAACTGGGTATCAAGCACCTGCCGGCTGGTCTACATTTTTCACATTTTAATATCGCCCAGCACCTCAGCAACGGCGGCCTTGCCCTGACCCGCCAGAACGACGACGTTGGTCTGCTCAGCCGCCAGGGATTTCAGCCGCTACTGAATGTAAAAGAAATCAGCTGGACATTTGATGGCTTCTACAAGCCGTCAATCTACACCTTGTTATTCGCACTAGCGGCACTGCATGCACAAGCAAAAAGAAGTCACGAGATGCTGCAGTATCTTGCCTCAATCAAAAGCTACCGGCTAGACGAAAACGGGGGCCGCCTGATCAAGCTCGTCAACGACAAGACAGGCATAACCATGCTGCTCGATTTCGCGCACGAAAAAGAATCACTGCAGCAGGTAGCCAGCCTCGCCAAGCGCCTGTCGCTAGGAAAAACCACGGGCATTGTCCGGCTTAATCCTGATCGCACCGACGAACTCATCACGGAAACTGGCCGCTCGATCGCCAATGCATTTGATACGATTATTGTCTATGACAAAATAGACGCAGTCCACCGCCATTCCCTGGTTATTGACCGGTGGAACTTAAAGCGACAGGCGGGGGAGACTGCCGACATTTTTCATCAAAGCATTACGCAGCACCAAACTGCCACGCACGCGGCGCACAAAATTATTGAGGAAGAAAAGGCCATTGCGACTGCTGTGGCGAATGCCAAGGCAGGAGATGTGATTGTCCATATTGTGAACGATGACCACGCCCGCAGCCTTGCGCTCGCCAAGAAATACCTCTACCCATGACACTGTCGGCCATTATCATTGCAAAAAATGCCGCCGACACGATCGAGCGCGCAGTGCGAAGCGTCAAGTGGGCCAATGAGACCATTGTCATTGTTGACGCTGCCACGCGTGATGCGACGGCGGCTCGAGCCGAGCAGCTTGGCGCAAAAGTATACGTTCGGCCTTGGCCCGGCTACGGCGCACAGAAAAATTTCGGCCGCGATGTGGCCCACGGCGAGTGGCTGCTGTTTATTGATGACGACGAAGAAGTCACCCCTGCGCTCGCCCAAGAAATTCAAAAAGTCACTCACTACTCCTACTCCGCCAGCTGGCGGACTACTCACTCGTTGTATTGGCTCCGAATTGTCACCGTCTTTCTCGGCCGCCCGCTCACGCATCTCTATGGCCACAACCCGCGCCTGTTCAAAAAAGCAGCTGCTCAGTGGACCGCTGCCGCCGTCCACGAGCAAGTAGTCCGTAATACACCTCTACTCACTACTCACTACTCACGACGACCTATTAAACTCGATGACTCAGACACCGGGCTCATCACTGAGCCGCTCCTGCACCATTCTCATCCAACGATCGCCAGCTATCTCGCGAAAATGCACCGCTACACTACTCTCGATGCGCAGCAAATGGCGGCCACGCATACACACCGTACCGGCCGCGCCGTGATGCCTGCGTGGCATCTGCCCTGTCGTCTGGCTGCTCGCCAACTACTCAAGCTGTTGATCTATCGGCGCGGTATCCTCGATGGCTGGCAGGGCATCGTCTGGTGTATAATGTCTAGCTATTATGAATGGGAAATGGCGCAAAAGTATCGTCAGCTATGCGCATAGTTCACACCACGCTGCGGTATCCTCCCGCCTCAGGCGGCGTCGAAACCTACGTGCAGGAGCTGGTCACCCGCACGCGGTATGAGACCGGGGCCGCCGGCGTCCTGCAGACGAGTAACCCAAACCGCTTCGACGTCCGCGTGCTCACAAGCAGGCTGCGCACCCATGGGCCAATGAGCGAACTGGCGCCCGAACAGCTCCTCGATGACCCGATGCACGTCCAGCGCTTGCACCACGCCGCTACTCCCCTCGTTTCGTACCCACGCCTCCAGGCACTGAAATACTACCTTGGCCACCACCAGCCCGATATTATTCATGGACATGGTTTCTGGTACCAACCAGCCGATGTGAGCGCCCGCTACGCCCGGCGGCATCGTCGACCTTTTGTTTTTAACCCCTATTTCTACGCCCACGGCCCGCGCCAAAAGCTCATCTGGCAGCTGTATCGCTCAACCATCGGCCGCGCGACGTTTGCTGCTGCCGATGCGGTAATTGTTATCTCGCCATTTGAGCAAAAATTAATCGAAAGCGCCGGTCTGCCCGTTAATCGTTTCGTCCTCATCCCGCCAGGTATTGATACAGCGGTATTTAACCAGCCACGCCCCAATCCGTTCCAAGCGCGCGGGCTGGCGGGCGAAATTGCCCTAGCGGTCAGCCGCTTAGCGGAGAGTAAAGGGCTCAGCAGTCTCCTGCGCGCACTGCCGAGCGTTCTCAAAAAACACCCCAATCTCCAGCTGGTCATTATTGGCGACGATTTTGGCGCCAAGAAAAAATTGCAGCAGCAGGCCGTTGCACTCGGCATTACCAACTATATTCATTTCTGGGGACACCTCGAGCGTGAGCAATTACTGGCCGCCTATCAGCACGCCGATATCTTCATTCACCCCAGCTACTATGAAGCGTTCGGTATCACCGTCGCCGAAGCCTTCGCCGCTCGTACACCGGTTATCGCGCGTAACACCTCAGCTATTCCCTTTGTCGCACCACCCCACACGACGAGCCTGCTTTTTAACGATGATTCAGAGTTGCCGGAAACGATGACAACGCTCCTGAGTAATGCCACGCTGCGGCGCACACTTGGCGAGCAAGGCCACCAGCATGTCAAGAAAAATTTCAGCTGGGAAAAATCGATCGCAACGCTCACGTCGCTCTATCACGAACTGTATGCCCAACGATAAAGCGCCACGCATTTTACTGCTCTCCCTCTCCGGCATTGGTAATTTTCTGATGCACACGCCGGTTTTCGCCGCCCTTAAAAAGTCTTGGCCACAGAGCCACCTCACCGCTTGGGTTGCCCCGCGCCTCCCACAAGCGCTCGCCGAGAGCAATCCGCACATTGATCGTGTGATTATCGCGCCCCACCAGCGGCCGCTTCTTGAACACTTGCGTCACGCCGATCACCTCTTCCGGCAGAAATTTACGATTGGCCTTGTGCTGTATCCTGGTCAACGTATTAAAAGCGCAGTGTATCTCTACGCCGCCGGCATTCGGCAGCGTGTCGGGCATGAGTATCTGTTGGGGAAAAATCCTCGCAGTACGTTTCTACTCACCCACGCCGTAGGTGAGAAAGAAAACGTGCATGACATCGAGCAAAATCTTAATCTATTGCAGCCGCTTGGCATCAACACAGAACTCGGTGAATCACGCTATAGTCTACCGCTCTCGCAAACACACTATCACGAAGCCGACAAGCTGCTCGCCACACTCCGCGTGCCACATGATAAGCCGCTCATTGGCCTGCACGCTGGCTCTGCACCCGGCTTTGCCTGGAAGCGCTGGCCGCTGGAAAATTTTGCCGCGCTCGCCCGCACACTGATCGAGCAACACAGCGCGCATATCCTAATTTTCGGCGGCCCGGATGAGGAGTCACTTAAGCAAAAACTCTCACGTTTAATTTCCTCCCCCTCAAGTGTCACCCCCATCACGTCCGACCTCCTCACCACCGCCGCCATCATGCGCCGCTGCGAGCTTATGGTCAGTAACGACTCGGGCCTTATGCACCTTGCCGCCGCAGCCGGAGTAAAAACTCTCGGCCTATTTGGCCCCACCGATGAAAATAAAATCGGCCCGCGCGGGTCGCTCAGCTACACCATTCGTGCTGCTGGCACGAAAGCGGTTTATGATGTGAACACAAACTTCGATCTCGGCAATGCTCCACACGCGACGCTGCAGCAGCTAAAGCCAGATGTGGTCCTGAATGAAATAAAAAAACTGCTGGTGTCTGCAAGCTGATTTCCTACAAAAAAAGTGGGCGGGCATGTTTTTTTGCTGGCTCGACCACAAACTTTTATGCGCATATGCTCTCCAGAGTTAACGGGTGACGCTTCACCAGCGCAAGTTTTTCGCCACTCAAAGAGTCTGAGAAGTGGTGCACATACACATGCCCCCCTTCTTGAACGGCGCGGCTTCCATCGGCCAGCAAGACGAGCACAGGTACGCACCTAAGTTGATCAGAAGACACCAGCCACTCGACTGCATCCCATGCGGCGTCGGTTACGGGACCACCACACAAATCAATCACCACTAGTCCAGCCGATTCCAAACCAAGCCGGTACTCCGACCAAGAACCAACGGCTATTTCTGTGACTGTATCACCATCCCTGGCAAACATTTCTCGCAAAGCGTCCATCTTGGCGCCTGGCTCATGCACAATAAATACATCGCACACGGCCCACCTCCCTTCAAAGAACGTTCTAATAAAATGAACAACTATCTTGTTCATTATACTGCTAACAAGGATACCTGTCAAGGCCCAGTATTTTCCAAAATTGACAGATAAGAAAACGGCAGTTATGCTGCGGAGCGTCGTTCTGTCTGTCCACACACTTGTTTGGAGGAAATGGTATGTATATCCAACAGCTCTTTGAAAACCTGGAGCAAATCGTGGTTCCGGATAAAGCACCAGGCGTAGGTGATCAACCGGATACCGAAAATTTTCAATTTCTTGGCACCCTCGACACTGATCACCGACGCCTCTGGATGCATTGCCACCAGGTGACAACCAGCCACAACACCCTTGTCTATGAGCATCGGCGGCGCCAAGCCGACGTCGAGGAAAGCGGGAATGAAAAGCTTGTGCCTGCATTCATGCAACTCGGACAAAAAATTGCCGATGAAAGGAGAGAATACGAGCTACTTAAATATCTCTTCTGGTTCTCCATACGCCATCAGTACCCAGAGTTAGCGAACAAGCAGCGTGTCAGTCTCTTTCCCGATTGGCGCATCGGCTGGAGCGATCTACCCGACCCCGAGAAAGCAACCAGGGCCGCCCGCCTCTTCCTCAGTTCACTCAGCTCTTTCGCCGACCTGTTTGCATAGCCCAGTCCAAGCAACGATCTCTGGTCATAAGGGCCTGTCTGTACTCTTTCTTTAGTGCTGTCACGTCAGCGCGCCGGGTTGACAAGCCGGCGGAAGAGTGCAGCAGCCCGGCCCGTCTTTCTGAGAATGCCACAGCATTTTCCTGAGAATTCAGCATTTCTCGGTACAAAGAAAGACGGGTTTTTTCTTTTAATAAGAGCTATGCCGCGGTATAAAACTCCTCATACTGCTTTGCAATCACATCCGGCGCCAGATGTTCTTTTGCCCACGCCCGAGCGGCAGCGCCCATCTCTCGCCGGCGCAAAACGGGCAAGGCCAACGCTTCGACTAAGTGCTGCGCCAGAGCCTCTGCCGAACCATGAGCAAACAAAAAACCACTTTTATTATGCTCAATCATCTCCGCCGGCCCGCCAGTGTTGGCGCTGAGCACTACCTTACCCAGAGCCATCGCCTCCGCCACGGTGCGTCCAAACGGCTCCACCCAGCAGTGCGGCGCCACAATCAGCTGGGCAGATTCATAGATCTGCTGCATACGCTCCCACGGCACCTTGCCAACAAACTCAACTCGCTCCGTCAGCCCCGCCCGTTCAACCATGCGCTTATACGTAAAGAGCTGAGCACCCTCACCGACAATAATAAGGTGAGCTTCATGGTTCCGCCTGGCCACTTCCTGCCAAGCCGCGATAAGCACATCCACGCCTTTGTAGTTCTCCACCGTACCGGCATAGAGGACAGTATGTGCTTTGCCATCCTGCAGAGGAGCCGACAGATACGTCTCGGGAACAGGGTTGTGGATCACGGTGTGGCGGAGCGAGCCAAAAGAAGTCTGCCCATAGATCACATCCCGCTGCGCGGCCGAGATATACGCCTGATTTGGAATATTGCCAAAGGCGCGCTGGCGATACCCGACGTTGTACCAATACTGCCAGAGCCGCGCGTACCGCCGCGGAATCCACGCCTCGCGGTAGCGCTGCGTCTGCCGCAAATCAGCAATCGTGCAATGGCACACCGAGCCATCGCGCAAAATATTATTCGTCGTACCGCAAACAGATGCGTAGTCCCTGAGCGTAACATACGCCATCTCGGCTGGGATTTTCTGCATGCGAATCAACTCACTCAGCACTAGCGCCGACCGAAAATCGTGGGCGTGAACAAGAGTTGGGCCTGCCCGCCGTATTGGCGGGGGTGAGGTATTAAACTCGTAAAGAATCTTTGCAAGCTCTCGTGCCATCCTCCTACTCGCCCGCTCTTCAAACAACGGCTTCTTCGTTAGCCCCAGCGGCGCACGTACAATCTTCACACCATCCAACATACTCTCCTCACGTTGCGCGCCCTCGGTGATAACCTGCACATCGTGTCCCCGGTGCGCGAGCTCCTGCGCCAGCAGATGCGTCGAAATTTCCCCGCCCCCGCGCGCGAGAGGAGGATAATGCGCCGACAAGAAAAGTAATTTCATAGCGTTGTTCCCTCGATATTACGTAATATCGAGGAAGATTTTTCACTCCCCTCGCTTAAAACTTTCTGATACACACCCAGTGTTTGCTCGGCCACCCGCTGCCAGGAAAATTGCTTCACGCGTGCTAAGCCGGCTTCCCGCATACTCACCCGCCTTGTTTCGCTACCCAACACGGCAAGCATAGTCTCGGCCAGCCGTCGCTCGAAATCAGTATCATGGATTCGCTCCCTGAGCGGCGCGCTAAACGAAACCACTTTTCCAGCCTCCCCAACCACTTCGGGCAGCGAACCGCCATCGCTCACGATCACCGGCACGCCGCACGCCATTGCCTCCTGCGGCGGAAAACCCCAACCCTCGTAGATCGATGGCCACATGAAGAGATCAGCGCTGGCATACAGCGCGGGCAAATCAGCCGCCGGTACGCTGCCAATTCTCCGCACGCGATCAGTCAGATTCATTCGCGCTATTTCTTTCCGTAAAGCCTCCTCGCCCTTGTAAGCCCGGCCGGCAATAATAAGCTGGTGCGGAATATCGCTGGCGATGCGCGCAAAAGCCCGGATCAGTAGCGGCACGTTTTTTCGCGGCTCAATTGTACCAACAAAGAGAATGTATGGTCCCGTTGCGCGAATCTGCCCGACGAAATCAGTCGCCCGGGTCGGGTGAAAATCATTTGGGTCAATTGCGAGCGGCGTGACGGTAATCTTATGCTCTGCCGCACCTAACTCGCGCACAATGTCCCGCTTGCTCGCGTCAGAAATAGTCAGAATATGATCCGCAGCTCTCACGGCACCGCGCAGCGCCCGTGGCCAATACCAGCGACCAGTCAATTTCTGTGATTCGGAAAATAACAGCGGAATAACGTCATAGATGGTGACGACAGTCGGCGCGATCTTTCGCTTCGATACAGCGCCTTTCGTCCAATGGATAATGTCGGGCCGCGTCTTCCGCAAGCGGCGGGGCATCGTCACATTAAACCACCAGGGCAGGAGCAGCTCATGCGCTGGACCGCGATCAAGGATGACTAACTCATTCTCGGGCACCAAGCGGCGCAGCTGGTCAGTTAGTTCACTCACATAGCGTCGCGTACCGCCTCCGCGCCCAGTCAGTGCCCTGGCTTCAATGGCGATTCGCATAGGTGTGCACTGCTTGCTCTAAAACGTCTTCAAATCGCGCCACGGTTTTGTCGAGGTAAAACTCACGCACGGCCGCTCGGTTCGCTTCTCCCATGCGTCGCCCGAGCGCCGCCTCTGCCAGCAAGCGCCGCACTGCCTGGGCGAGCGCAGCCGCATCTCCTGGCTCTACCAACAGTGCATTCTCGCCGGCGCGAAGAAAGTCAGTGTGCCCCCCTCGCCGTGTTGCCACAATGGGCAGCCCCGCCTGCATCGCTTCCAGAAAAACCAGGCCAAATCCCTCATGATCAGCCGCCGAAACGTATCCCTGGCTCGCCTGAAGGATCTGCTGCTTTGTCTCTTCCGCAACAAATCCTGTCAGTTGCACACGGTTGCCAAGGCCAAGCTCGGCAATGCGCCGCTCAAGTTTTGCCTGCAACGGTCCACTGCCAATGATAACCAGCTGAGACTCAGGCACGCGCGCCCAGGCACGCAGAAGTAAGTCGTAGTTTTTGCGCGGGATGAGTCGTCCGATACTGACAAAAATTGCTCCGCGCTCAGGCAAAGCAAGCTGTGCGCGCTGCGCGGGCACCACCTCACGAGGAAATATTCCGAGCGGCGTGACCACAATCGGCTCCTGTACCCCATGCAGCGTACGCGCGTTCTGCTGCGTGTCTCGCGAGATAGCAGTTCGCGCCTGCGCGCGCCGGCTAAGAGCACGCACCAGCCAGCGCAGCACAGCATGGCGGTGGGGTGAAGTTCCTTTCGTTGGGTCAAACAGGTCTCCCCCAACGAAACTGACAACAACCGGAACAGAAAAAAGCGTACCCAGCAGCACACCAACCAGGCCCGAGGGCAACACAAATTGCGCGTTGATCACATCAAATGCTTCTCTCCGACACAGGCGCCAACCACGCCAAAGGGCTGCCGGAACAAACGTGAGCAGTGAGCGCAAACTGGCGGTCGGCAAGCTCCGACGCCCCCACACCGAAACCCGGTGCACGTGCACGCCGTTGACGACTTCTTGATACGCTAGTGATCGATAGTGAGTCGTCAAGACAAAAACAGTGTGCCGCTTGGCTAGTTCCTCAGCAATCTGGGCTGTTGCCACCGCGCCCCCGCCTCCCAATGGTGGATATTCAAAATTAAAAATCAGGATCTTCATGGCACCAGCAGGCGTGGATTTTTAAGAATCACGGGGCCCGGCAACCGGTTAGTGAATTCCAGCTGCGTTGTACCTGGGCTCACAGGAAGAGTAACAGTAATTGGCTGTAGCCCCCCTGCCTCTTCATACAGCACTGTATTTCCCTTGCTGATGCGCAGCGAACCCTCGGATTCTTCGGCACGCTCTATAACCAGGCGCACTTCTTTTGGCGAGGAAGTTACATTATACAACGTGATTCCAGCCTCGCTCGATACGTGCGCAAACGTCGCCCCACGGACCTGGTCATACCCAACCTGCCAGCGCTCATCACGCGAAAGAAAGACGCCATCTCCCTGAGCCGAAACTGGTATCCGGTAGAGAATCTCCTCTCCGGCATCTTCGCCCGGCGCCACCGGCTCCAGGAGATGCTGTACCGCCGCCAGCTGTCGAGTAGTCAGCGAGTCGCGGTGGACCAAAATCACGCGCGCATCCAGCCAGCGCAGCACATCAACGAGTGTTTCAGTTGGCGCCTGATCAAAAAACTCGTGTCGATTTTCCAGCAGGTGCGTTGTTCGTAGAAAAAGCAGCTGCCGCAGCACGGGCAATGAACGTGACTCGAGCAAGTCTGCGTCAGTGAGCGCGCGCTCCAGCGCAATATTACCCACGACACTCTTGCCATGCACGCGCGAACCATACAGCGCCTGTGAGGCAACGGTATAGTTAGTGGCGGCTGGTATTTCCACGATCGCCGCGCCCTCACTCTGGCGAACCACGGCATATGCTGCGGGCAACACGACGGATTGGGTGGGGGCGGGCACAAACAAAAATTCCAACAGAATAATCCCCAGCACGACCACCGCTGCACCGCGCCGCTTCAATTCAGTGCGCCAAACAAACGCCAGCAAGACGACCCAGGCGAGCCCGACCATCACGCTAGCTCGCGCCACCGCCCGCACTGAGCTAAGCAGCGGCCAAGAACCCACAGCGGCAAATGGCAGTGGCAGCGGCGTAAGCAGTCCGAGAATATGTAGCCGAGGACCAAAACTCAAGAGTAAAAACACGCCCGCAACGCTGCCCCAGAATGTTCGCTGCACAGCCGGAATACTGCGCCAGAAGAAAATGACCAGCAGCAACGGGAGCAATCCCAAAAAGTGCGTTTGCTCAGCCAGGTTACCCGTAAAGTGCTGGCCAAATAGAAAGTAGGAGAGGCGGCCCCAGAGCGGATGAAACGAAGCCGGTGTCAGGTACGCAAACGTATCCGCCGAAAATCGAATGGTCTGCGCTGCTCCCAGCTCAAGGGGGCTGTTATCCGCCAGCGCCAGCCGAATCGTCGGCATATATGGCATAACCACCAGCACCAGCAACATCCCCACCAGAGCGAGTGCATACCAGATCCCCTGCTGTTCACGCCAAAAGCGCGTGAGACGATCTCTGAAAAACCAACTCGCGATCAGTGCCACAACCAGCAACCACAACATATAGTGGTGCTCTGTCCAAGCTTGGATAGCAATCAGTGCCGCGAGGCCTGCCGTGCGCAGCCACGTTGGCTGGCTAACCCAGCGCACCACCAACCACATAATCAGCGGCAGCCACGCCGTTTGCATGGCCCCGAAATGCCCCTGCGCGTGCGCCACTCGGTAGGGCAAGAACATATAGACGACGCCAGCAAGAAACGCCGGTATGTCATTTGGAATTTGCCTGCCGGCCGAAGCCTTGGCGTAGGCTGGTATTTTTTCATTGGGAATTTTGGCGAGCAGTTGAGCTGCGAGCAGATACATTCCATACCCAGCCAGCACAAACGACAGCAGCCAGGCTATGTTATATGCTGCCGGCTGTCCGAATAAAAACTGCGCCCAGATCCAGGGCAACACCGACAAATTGACTAAACGCGGCTCCCCGCGGCCGGTTAGATCAGTCATGAACTCCTGCCAGCCGCCCGCAGCCTTTTCCTCAAAACGCCACATCGTCTGCCACGGATCCCCGCCCGCGCCCGCCACATGGGAAGTTAGGCGCCAGGCCAGCGGCATCGTCATGAGCAGCGTGAGACCAAGGTACATAGCTAAAACAAGATAGTGCCGTTTGTGCGCCTGCAGCATAGCTGTAGTATGTAAACTATCACAGAAAAAAGAACAATGTTCGCCGCGCGCCTGTATTCGTACCTCAAGCAAAAACCACCGCTCTTTGCTGCCATGAACCTCATGCGCGGTAAGCAAGCCATTGCCCTCGATTATCCAATCGATGCGCACCCTCGCTACGGCTTTGGGTTGCCACGGCACCCCCAGTTGGCATTACTAATCGAAACCAGCCGTAGCGTGTACGCCCACAACCTCACCACGGTACAGAGCTACACGAAGCACCTGCACCAGCTGCCAGCCAGCTGGTGGATCAACGGCTATCTACCAACGCTCGATGCAGCGACCCTCTACGCGCTCAGCGCCGAACGTAACCCAGCTCGGTATGTTGAAGTTGGCTCTGGTGTTTCGACGACATTCGTCCGCCGCGCTATACGTGATCACGCCCTCGCAACTACTATCACATCAATCGACCCTTTCCCACGCGCGGAAATAGATCAGCTGTGCGATGTCGTTATCCGCCAGCCGCTGGAAGAAGTCGATCTGACTGTATTCCGCCAGCTGTCCACCGGCGATATGCTCTTCATCGACAACTCGCACCAAGCGTTCCAAAATTCCGACGTCACCGTCTTCTTTCTCGATGTTCTGCCCAACCTGCCGCCCGGCATTCTCGTCGGCATTCACGATATTTTCCTACCCGACGATTACCCGCCATCATATAAATTCAACTACTACAACGAGCAGTATCTATTAGCTACCTGGCTGCTCGGCGGCGGCCAGAAAATACAGATCGTTCTACCCAATTGGTTCGTGAGCTCAGATCCCGAACTGCGCGGCCAAATAAAACCGCTGTTCACAACCTCCCAATTTCAGGGCGTCGACACCCACGGCAACATCTTCTGGTTCCAAACCACCGCTTGACAGAAGAGCGATAATTAAACAATATTATGAGCATCTGGTTCCTTAACCATCTCTGGTCTAGGCATACCCAGCAGCGTAAAGTTGGAGAAAAAACAATGGCTAAAGCGATTGAGAAACGGTGCGAAAGATGTAATGAAACCGTCCGCATGCTCCCGTCGAGTCGCTACTGTCCAGAATGTAGGCCGATTGTGCTCAAGGAGTTGAAAAAGAAAGGCTATTTCACCTCAGTCTCCGGCGTAAGAAAATATCCCTCCAAGATGCAGAAAGAATATGAAGAGGATATTCACGCCGGCGGCCGTTTCACTGAATACGAGGAAAAGCAATTTAAAGGCGACTGGGATTGGAACGCACCGCAATCTTAAGCCGATCACACTGCCTGCTAGTAGGGCCGCCTGATTTCAGACGGTCTTTTTTCTTGCTGACGCACGTGCGCGTCGTAAGACTTCCTGTGCCTTAAGTCACCTATCAATTGACGTGACAACTTCGAGGATTTTCTCCAGTTTCTCAATAATGCGGTCAAGCGTATCTTTAGCCTTTCTCATACCGGCGTTTGGACCACGGAGGCCGCAATATCATCCCGCACGCGAGTGATTATTTCGTCTAACCCCAGCGTCGGCTGCCAACCCAGCAGCGCTTTAATTTTACTAATATCAGGCACCCGGCGGCGGATATCATCGAAACCGGCCAAATAAGCTTGGTCATACGGCACCAGAACTTTTTGTGATCTGCTCCCGGTGAGCGCCAGCACCCGGTCGGCTAACTGCTCCATTGTCACACTTTCAGTGCTGCCAATATTATACACCTCGCCATTTGCACCCGCATGCTCCATGAGCCCCACCAACGCGGTCACGACATCGCTCACGTGGCAAAAACAGCGGCTTTGCTGCCCATCGCCATAAATAGTCAGCGGCTGTCCACTGAGCGCCTGGCGAACGAACGTCGGCAATACCATGCCATAGTGGGAGCTCTGCCGCTCACCCACGGTGTTAAATAGGCGCACGACCGTCACCGGTAAGTCCTGCTCCAGATGATACGCAAAAGCTAAATACTCATCCAGCGCTTTCGAACAGGCATACGACCAGCGCCCGCGCTGAGTCGGTCCCATGGCTAAGTCACCGTCTTCCGAGAATATCTCTCGGTCGCCGCGGCCATACACTTCTGAGGTAGAAGTAAGTAAAACTGGCACCCGGGCATCAGCCGCGGCGGCAAGTACAGCTTCAGTCCCATGAACATTATTTTCAATCGACGCCACCAGCTGCTCAACCACCAGTTTAACTCCAACTGAAGCGGCCAGGTGATACACGATGTCAACCCCACGCATCGTCTCATTCATCTGTCGGCGGCTGAGCACCGAGCCTTGCGTAAACACAAAGTGCGGGTGACTCCGCAAATGAGCAATATTTGTCAGCGAGCCCGTTGATAGATCATCCAGCGCGAAAACATCATACCCCCGACCAAGAAGATATTCGCACAAATGGGAGCCAATAAAACCTGCTCCCCCCGTCACAAGCACCCTAGCCATGGCGCCCTCTCTCCGCTGCCTCTAGGCGCGCCCGCAGCAGTGCGTGCTCCTGAGCTAACTCTCGGTACCGCTGATCATGCTTTGAGACCATAACGGAAAAGTGAATCGACAGCAGCAATAGGCCGCTAATCAGAATCAAAAACAATGCCGCCGGGGAATACGATATGCCCACACTGCGGGCAAATACATCCAGTAGGCCTGCCAGCGCCGAAAAAGTCACCATGGCGAGCCCTACCAGAAACCAAATGATCGAGTACCCCTCTTTCAACTTCTCGCGGCGAATCAGGTTCACAATGATTCCTAACAGAATCACGCTGCCCACCAGCGCCAGAAATTGAATCCGCGCCGGGATCGTACCAGATAAAATTTGCTGAATCATGCAGCGCGGTGCTTAAGGGATCGTTTTTCTTTGAGGCCACTGACCAGAATAGCAATCGCGTTCGACAGCACAAAATACGCCGCCCGCCAGGAAAAATCACTTCGGCCAATAACCGATTCCCCAGCCTGGCGTGTCTGCATCACGGTCGAAATCTCCTGGATCTTGAAACCAGCATTCAGCAGCATGACAATTGATTCCGGCTCCGGGAAATCAGCCGGATACCGCCAGGCCAAAAAGGCCAGCGCTGCCTGGTTATAGGCCCGAAACCCCGAGGTTGAATCGAGTACCCGCTTACCCGTAACCAACTTAATCAGAAAAGAAAATGTTCGAATGCCCACTAGCCGTAACCAGCCAGGCCGATACGTTGTGGCAGCCGTAAACCGGCTGCCGATTACCATATCGGCCTCCCGCCCCAACGCAGCCACTAGGCGTACGGCAAAGGCCGGGTCGTGCTGGCCATCGGCATCAATTTCTACTGCCGCATCAAATCCACCACGATCAGCGTATTTCAACCCTGTTTGCACTGCTCCACCAATGCCTAAATTAAAAGGGAGGCTGACCACAACCGCTCCAGCTCGCTCAGCCAGCCTGGCTGTGGCATCTGTTGAGCCATCATCAATAACGACAATATGGGCCTCTGGCAAAACGTCCCGCACTGTCTCAATAACCCGCCCGACTGAAGCCGATTCATTAAAAGCAGGCATAATCACGCACACACGCCGCATGCTACGTATAGTATGATACTGTGACCAGCTATGCCAGAACGTCAGCGCAAGCTAAAAATAGCCGTCATCAATTACAGCAGCAGTGGCTTATTCCATTACGCCTGCTGTTTAGTGTCAGCGCTCGCTGAGCAGTCCAACACCGAAATTCTCTTTTTGACATCTAGCCACAACAACCAGGCCCTCTTGCCCCGCGGGAGCAATGTGCGGGTCTTAACCCAGGCAGCACCACATCAGCAAGCCGGCTTCTGGCGCTGGCTCCTGAATCTACGCGAGCAGCAACTCATCTACCAGACAATAAAGCACTTCCAACCAGACGTAATCCATCTTACTGACTCGCACGCCGTCTACGTCCCCCACGCCTGGTGGCTCCGGCGCTACCCCATTGTTTTTACGCAGCACGATCCGCTCATGCACCCAGGCGACGTGTATCCCTTGGCCTCGCGCATTATCCACGCCACCCAACAGCGCCTGGCTCGCCGCATCATTGTCCATGGTCAGTTTCTTAAAAAAACCCTCGTTGCACGCGGCCTTGACCCAGTCAGGATTAGCGTGATTCTCCACGGTGACTATTCCTTTTTGCTGCGCTGGCGAGACGCCACCATCTCTCCCATTCCCAATTCAGTTCTTTTCTTTGGCCGTATTGCCGATTACAAAGGTTTAGACATCCTACTGGAAAGCCTTATCCAGTTGCAGACTGGGGGAGTAGCTCCCGTGCTGATTCTGGCTGGCGCCGGTGATCTGGGGCCCTATCAAAGCTTGCTCGAAAAAGTGCGCAATAAAATAATCGATAATCGAACAATTCCCGAAGAAGAAATCATCCACTACTTCCAGCGCGCGACGCTCATTGCGCTGCCCTACCGCGAAGCCAGTCAGTCTGGCATCATTTCCATAGCTATGCCAGCCGAAACTCCCATTGTCGCGACTACCGTTGGTGCCTTGCCCGAGATACTCGTGCACCGTCAAAATAGTCTGCTCGTGCCGCCAAACAACCCTATCGCGCTGGCCGCATCTCTGCGCGAAGTACTGGAAAAACCCGCCCTGCGCGTGCAGCTCGTCCACGGCGCCAGGGAGACCGTAGCCACCAAACTAACCTGGCCGCGTATTGCCGTGCAGTATCGACAGGTGTATCAGGCAGTGCTATGAGCAGCGTCGTCATTGTCTTGCCCGCTTACAACGAAGCAACGGTGATCGCCAGTGTCATTGAAAGTATTCAACTACAAGGCTTTACAAATATCGTTGTTGTCGACGATGGCTCAACCGATGGTACCGGCGCTATCGCCACACCCACCGGTGTGCATGTGGTGACCCACAAACTCAACCGCGGCAAGGGGGCCGCGACAAAAACAGGCATCGAAGTCGCTCAGCGCCTGCAGGCCGACATTATTGTCACCCTCGATGCCGATGGCCAGCACCTAGCCAGCGACATACCTGCGGTGATACAGCCATTGCTCAGCGGAGCGTGTGACGTCGTGCTTGGCACTCGGCAGTGGCACAGCCATGATATTCCGCGCTACAAAGTTATTCACAATTTTTTGGGCAATGCCGCCACCTGGCTTATCCACCACCAATGGGTCGCCGACAGCCAGTCGGGCTTTCGAGCGTATTCGCGCCACGCCGCAAAGCTCATGGACACCCAAGCCGATTTCTACGACTACGACAGTGAAGTCATCCGTGAAATCCGCGTCAAGGGGCTCCGCTGGGAGCAGGTGCCCATCCGCGTCCGCTACACAACGTATGCCACCACTAAGCCTGCCCGCCAGAACGTTGTCAGCGGGCTCAAAACTGCGGCCAAAATGCTTTGGCGCAACATCTCCTAGCCTCCATGCTGCAACCATACCAATTCATCGTTGCTGCCCTCTCCCTCGTCATGATCGGCTTTGGCGTCGAGCGCTATCTGCGCGGCGGTAAGGGCCAAACCCCCCTCAAGCTCGCCGTGCGGCTCATCGTCTGGGGCGGTATGTTCGCCATTACTATTTTCCCACAACTCACCTATGACCTGGCCACGCTGCTCGGCATTGAGGGCAATGTCAATGCCGTCATGATGATCGCGTTTCTACTCGTGTTCCTGCTCATTTTTAAGATGCTGTCGGTTATTGAACGGATCGAGCACCAGGTGACACTGCTCACGCGCGCAGAGGCCCTGGAAAAATTCGAGCAACATGACCAGCGCCGCAAAGAGTAGCCTGGCTCTCCTCGGCGGCCTCGTGCTACTACCAACTCTCAATCTTCTACCAATCATTCTCGCCGGTCAGCCACATGCAGCAACTGCCGCCGCGCTCACCCTCGTCTTCCTGGGAGTCGTTGCCACCAGCGCTCGCCTACGCGTACCCTGGCTGCCCGCCATAACCCACGGCTGGCCGCTGTGGCTGGCCCTCTCCATACAGATCATCATCACGCTCCTCGTAACATTTGCGTATCAGGCGCTGCCTGATGTCGACCCGTACCATTGGGTAAAAGCATACGTCCACGTTTTTCGCAGTGAGCCAATCGACCTCTCGTTGCATCGCATCCTCTTTCACTCGCTCATTCATATTCTCGAGATGATCACGCCGTTCACACCAGAGCAGATCTTTAAGTTCGTGCTGCCGCAACTGTCGTCTACCAGCCTCATCCCACTGTGGCTCATTGCTCGCGATGAAAAAAGTCGCCTCGCGCAGCTCTCCATACTCAGCCTGCCGCTGTGGAGTCCCTCGCTCCTCCTCAGTCTCACGATGGGCACCCCCCAAGCCGTGCTACTGATTATTGTTACTACCTGCGTTGCGCTGCTCCTCCACGCGTATCGAACCAAAGATCTGCGCTGGCACTACCTTGCTGGCCTCGTGTTCGCCCTCAGCTCGCTCTACCACGGATTGGCACTGGTACTCTTCGGCCTCTGGCTCGCGGGCACAGCCATCGCCACCCGCTGGCGATACCCCGCCGCACTCTTACTAGTACTTACCGCTATCCTCAGCGGATCCTATGTCCTGCAGCGAATTCCGCAGGCACTGGGCAACGTAGGGCTAAACCTCACCTTTCCCGCGTCATTTGTAACAATTGACGGCGAACCAAATGGCTGGCCAGGCCCGGTGGAAACATTCAAGTACTACGCATTCTACGCTGGCCTGGTGTTCCCACTGCTCGCGCTCGTTGCAATCTCGACAATGCGCTCTCGTTCGGCGAGCCGGCTCTACAGCATTTTACGTCATCCTTCCACTGCGACACTCGGACTCTCTCTCGTATTCTTCTTGGTGCTCGCCGAAATACTACCCCGCTTTTTTAACATTGTTGTTCTGCCCGAGCGCGCCTGGCTCCTCATCGTTGTCTTCAGTGTGCCGGCGTATCTGTACCTGCTACGGCAGGGTACGTTCACCCACTCGCTGCCACTTCTCACAATTGCGCTCGCCCTTGTCAACCTCACCGGTGCCCTATACGTGAACCAACTCAAGCAGCATGCGCTTCCCGACCATGCCATCCACGCTGCCCGCTGGATGGATCAGAACATTCCCGTTAACGCCACAGTATATGCTAATCACGGACCAGACTATTTAGACGTATACATGCAGCAAACTATTCGTCGACTGCCAGCCGACTTTTTCTGCCAGGCGCAGCCGCAACTTCCCACCACCGACCAGCCGGCCTACCTGTTCTACTATCCAGATGATCCCCGCAGTCCGTACTACAATCGCCCCTGGCAGGATCCAGCCGCCCCCCTCTGCACCGCAGCGACAATCCAAGCACACCCGCAGCGCTTTCCAGAAATATATCGACAAGACGCCGCGTACGTATGGGAAATCAAGTAAAAGCACTGCACCTCACTCCCTTTTACCCGCCCCACATCGGCGGGCTGGAAAATCACGCGGGCAAGCTTGATCAGCTCCTCGCCGCCCAGGGTGTTAGCATAACCGTCTTCACAGCCCGACTACCACGCAGCGCGGCCGAGCATGAAAAAATCTCACCCAACCTCCAGGTCATTCGCTACCCTGCCGCGGAAATAATTCCGCACTACCCCATTCCGGCGTTCTGGCGGCCTGTCTTCTGGCAGCTGGTACGTAGTGCTCAAAAAAACCAGCCGGATGTTATCATGTCCCGCACCCGCTTCTTCATTGCGTCGCTCTTCGCTGTGCTTCTCGCCAAAATGACGAGCAAACCACATATGCACATTGAACACGGTTCCGATTTCCCCAGCCTCGCCACACCCCTGCTGACCAAGATCGCGTGGGTCTGGGACTATACGCTTGGCCGCTTTGTCCTGAAAGCAGCCGATGCACTGGTGGCCAACTCGCGCGCCTCAGCCAGCTTCGTCAAGAAATTATCCGGCCGCGACTCGCAGGTCATTTATCGCGGCATCGATAAGGCAGCAATCGAAAAAATCACATCTGTAAACCTTTCTACTCACTACTCACTACTCACTACAAACTCGGTAATAATCACCTACGCCGGCCGCTTAATCTTTGGCAAAGGCGTGGCTGACCTTTTGCACGCCTTGCAGATATGCTCTCGCAGTCTCCTCTCTCCCCCAAAAACCCTCACCCCTAACCCCTCTCCCTCCGCCAGCTGGCGGACAAGGAGAGGGGAACTGAAGCTGAATATCATTGGCTCCGGTCCCCAAGAAGCAGAACTTAAGCAACTAACAAAAAAACTCGGTCTCGAAAACGTTGTCACTTTTCTCGGTGAGCAAAGCTTTGAACAAACAATCAGCATCATGAAGTCGTCCGACATCTTCGTTAACCCCAGCCACACCGAGGGCTTGCCCACCAGCGTCATTGAAGCCGCACTGTGCAAAATTGCCATTATCGCGACAAACGTGGGTGGCACACCCGAAATCGTCACGGATAAAACAAGCGCTATTCTTATTCCACCCAAAGACCCGGAACTCCTAGCCCAAAAGCTGCAGCAACTAATCGCTGATCCGGCCCTCAGAGCGCGCCTGGCCGAGAACGCTTTCCACGAAGTCTCCCAAAAATTCAGCTGGGATGAAGCCGTTCAGCAATACCAAAACCTATTTGACAAATTAGCCGACCTGTAGCATTAATTTGGTTGTGTTTGATGTCTGTCCTTTTCTAGAAACAGCTACCTATGGTAGCAGGAGCAAAACAATGAAGAGAGTAAAGAGAAAGTTCAATGCGTATCTCCATCAGTATATCCTTTTCCTCTACTTTTTCTGGACTCACATAACGATACTCAGCATGTTAGCCTTAAACTCGATACTCAATGAGCAGCTAATGGCCCATTTGCTAGGTACCTACTGGCTGCAGGGCTTAATAATCACCGGCCTGACCGCTTTCGCTCTCACGCAATACACGGCAACACGCCCAACAGGTCACTGGATTAGGAAAATCATTCCTCTCAATCGTCGTCACGATTACAGGCAATGATACCATCTACATCATGTTGAGGAATTCTTACCGCCAACGCATGATGCCGCGGCGGTTTTTCATACAAATGAGCCACATTCAAACACCCGGTGTTTGAATTTTTATCTCCTTTTTGTCTGCCCGCCGCACATCGACACGTCAACGCGTCGATGTAAAAATTGCCAGCCGATAAGCTAGCGATTTGGGCTGCATTTTACCCTTTGCCCGTTTCCCTTTACGCTTCAGCCATGTGCGGCATAGCCGGAAAGGTTAGTTTTACCAATAGATCCATCGCGGCGGTGGATATACGGCAGATGACAGACGCCATTGCCCACCGCGGGCCGGACGATGCCGGCGTCTACATCTCCCCCGATCAAAAAGTCGGCCTCGGGCACCGACGCCTCTCGATTATTGACCTCTCCGCACAAGGGCACCAGCCAATGAGTTTTGCCAACAAATACTGGATCACGTTCAACGGCGAGATCTACAACTTTCAGGAGAAGCGTCGCGAGCTGGAAAAAGAAGGCTACGCGTTTCAGTCCAAGACCGACACGGAAGTCATTTTGGCTTTATACGATAAGTACGGTGTTGACTGCCTGCAGCATCTTAGAGGCATGTTCGCCTTTGCCATCTACGACAAGGAGAAACAGCAGCTGTTCTGCGCCCGCGACCGTGCCGGCAAAAAACCCTTTAAGTACTACCACGACAGCAGTGTCTTCATCTTCGCCTCAGAACTTAAGGCAATCTTGACGCAGACAGAATATAAAAAAGAACCAGATTATCTGGCCATTCACCATTATTTAACTTTGCAATATACGCCAGCGCCGCTGACCGGCTTCAAGGGAATTAAAAAACTAGAACCGGCGCACTACCTGCTGCTCGATATCCCCTCCGGGCATATGATTAACAAACCATACTGGCAGCTTGATTTCTCTGACAAGCTGAGTCTCTCAGAAGTTGAGTGGCAGCGCCGTATTATTGCTAAGCTGAGTGAAGCGATCAGGCTGCGCATGGTTGCCGAAGTTCCGCTCGGCGCGTTTCTCTCCGGTGGGGTCGATTCCAGCGCCATCGTGGCCCTCATGAGTACCCTTTCACCCACTCCTGTGAAGACATTCTCAATTGGCTTCAAGGAAAAAAGCTATAGCGAGCTGCCCTATGCCAAAGAAGTAGCGCAGCACTTCAAAACTGACCACACTGAGCTGATCGTCGAGCCCCAGGCCATTGATCTGCTGCCACAGTTAGTTCGGCAGTATGAGGAGCCCTACGCCGATTCCAGCGCCTTACCTACCTACCTGGTCAGCGAGCTCACGAAAAAGCATGTCACCGTTGCCTTAAGCGGCGACGGGGGCGACGAAAATTTTGCCGGCTACGGCCGCTACAGTATCCAAAAATTTGCCTTGCTCTACGAAAAACTGCGACCGTTAAACCAAGCCCTGGCCCTGCCAGCCACGCGCGCCATGGCCCGCGTCTACCCCAGTACTTTCTTCACCCGTGCCAATCAATTTGCCGCCACGCTCGCCCAAGATTATCCACACCGCTACGTCAATTACGTTTGTTATTTCAACAATGAAGCCAAGCACCAGCTCTATAATCGCGCCATGCGCGAACGCCTAAAAGAACAAGACTCGTATAACATAATCGTCAATCAATTTTCGCAGGCGCGAACGGCCGACAAGCTCGACCAAGCACTCTACGCCGATATAAAAACAATTCTAGCCGACGACTTTCTAACAAAATGGGACATCGCCGCCATGTCAGTCTCATTAGAGGTTCGGTCACCTTTTCTTGACCATGAATTTATGGAACTGGCCGCCAAAATTCCCAGCCGCTTAAAGCTCAAGGGATCAAACAACCGCAAGTACATTCTCAAACAAGCGCTACGAGGACTCTTGCCTGATCGCGTTTTAGATCGGCCAAAAATGGGCTTCCAGGCGCCAATTGATCTTTGGTTTCGCGGCGAATTAACCAGCTACGCGCAAGGCATCCTCACCTCCCCACAGGCGCAAAATCGCGGGCTGTTTAATCCCAGCGCCGTCGCCAGGATCTTGCACACGCACGAGCAAACGCGGATCAACGAATCCACCCGCATCTGGGCCTTGCTCACGCTTGAACTGTGGTTCCGAGAATATTTCGACTAATGAGACCAGAACACGCCGAGCACCTTGTCGACCCGATTACTAAAGAGCCACTGCAATTAGCAATTCACCAGCAAGTGGGCAAGCACGTCATGTCCGGAGTACTGCGCAGCGCCAGAAACGAATACAAAATTACTAACGGCATCCCGCGCCTGCTTCCTCCAGATACTGCTCATACCTCTTCTTTTCAAGCACACCAGCAAAAAAATGCTCATAGTTTTGCGTATGAGTGGAACAATATTTATCGGGAGAACACATACGAAAAACAGAATTTCCTGCATTTCTTGAACCCCTTTGTACGAGAGCAGGATTTGGCCGGCAAAAAATTGCTCGACGTCGGCTGCGGTTCCGGCCGCTTTACCAAACAAGCGGCCCTGGCTGGTGCCAAAGTCGTTATTGGCACCGATCATGGCCAGAGCGTCGAAGCCGCTTTCGCCCTCACGAGCGATTTGCCCAATGCTTGCATCGTCCAGGCTGATATTTATCACATGCCAATTAATGCCTGGGCCGATGTAGCATTTTCCATTGGCGTTTTGCATCACCTCCCTGAACCGGAGCAGGGTTTTCGCCAGCTGCCAGTGACCGTTCGGTCCGGCGGCCAGGTTCTGATCTGGGTCTATAACCGTCGGAGGAATTTCCGGGCCGTGTATATCTTCGAGACGCTGCGCCGGATTACTCGCCACATCCCCAAACCCTTGCTCTACCGGCTTGGCTACGCTCCAGCCGCGGGCGTACATATACTCAACCAAATCACCCTTGGCTTGCAGGAACTTGGCCGCAGCAAAGCCGCCCGAAAAATCCCTTTCGCGTACTACGCCAACTTTCCCTTTAGCATGAAAGTCAACGACGCGTTCGATGTATTTGCCACCCCCAAAAGCAACTATTACTACGTTGAGGAGATCGCCGCCTGGTTCTCCCACGCAAACCTTGCCCGCATAAAGACTCACGAGCACCCGGAAGCGGGCATTACCGCCGTTGGGTCACTTCAGTAAACGCCCAATAAACTTCAACACGTCGGGCAGCTCAACGGCACTGCGGTTACCCACAATTTGCGTTGCCAAAGAACCAGCTACGTTGCCAACAAACGGCACTAAAGTAGGAGGAAAACCAGCCGCGAAGCACGGGGCCGCGTATGCGAAAAAAGCATCTCCTGCCCCCACGGCATCAACTACCTGCGTCGCAAAGGCGGGTGTTGCTATAAACCCCTCGCTCCGCGACCAGCTGAGTGAACCCTTCCGACCCCGCGTAGTTACCAATAATTCACACTTCAGTTGGCGACTAATCTTCTTCATAATATGCTTGAGGTCACCATCACGATCATGGGCAGCATAACGGAGCTCCACCTCATCCACGCAGACAAAATCTGCTCGAGGATATTTCGTAACCAAATTAAACCCAGCATTAGCGCCATTGGTCTGGACATTAATCGCAAGCTTCCTGCGACTACGACGGATAGCAGCAATAATACCCTCAGTGATAAAGCCATGGCCAAAATCGTTGACAATAATCAGATCAAGATTTTTCTGCATTTTTGCGAGCCAGCGAATAACTGCGGTCTCCCCAGTACGATCAAGCAGCGTGTCATCGATGAAGTAAATTTCAAACATTTTCTGCGCGCGCCCCTCGCTCACGTAGCGCCGCTTCACGGTCGTCACAGCACCACGCCGATAGAAAAACTTCGGGTTGATGCGCGGCGATAACTTCTCGTCAATAAACTCACGCCAGCTATGCCGACGTCCGAGCAGGGTAGCAAGTCGGACGTTTCGGGATAAACTTGCCACGTGAGTAGCCGTAGCCAGTACCCCGCCAGCAAAAGATTCTCGCTCCACAAACTTACTCACCACCAGCGGTTCTTTGCCCGATTTACCCAGGGGCCGTACGTAATCGTACTGGTCAATAATCGCATCGCCAATAACAAGGATGCGTAGCTGCTCAAGCCTCTGCAGCAGCTGCGTTATTGTGCCAACAGAATAATCGTTCGCGAGCCGCTGCAAGTAGCGACGGATCAGCGGTGGCTGAACATCAAGCTCAGCATTGATGAGCTGCGTTGAGCTGAACACAATATCATCGGTGATGTGCAGCCGTCCGCCATGCCGCTCCACCGCCTGCTTCTCGGCGGTGATCATGCCCGTCACGTCATCCCGCGCCTGCCGATAATCAGGCCCTTTCACGTAGACATTCGGCCGCAGAGTTTCCAGGCACTCCACCGCAGTCGGAGAAGCAACAATAGCAACAAAATCAACCAGCTCAAGCGCTGCCAAAGATTCCGCGCGTAAGTGCTCACTAAAGAGCGGGCGCCCCGGACCACGCTTAACGTAGCGATCGGCCGTGAGGGTAACAACCAGCACATCGCCCTCCCGCCGTGCCGCGGCAAAATGGCGCAGGTGCCCCGGGTGAATCAGATCAAACACACCGTGACACTGCACCACCGTTTTACCCGCCCGCTGCAGGCGGCGGACCTCAGCTGCCAGATATGGCAACGTTTTAATCTTATGCTCAACCCCCCTGCTCATATCAGCGCAGTGTAAAGCGGAACCGAACGCGCCACAACCAAATCGCCCCGCCCATGTAACCAAAAGCAGCCAAAAAAGCAATCGGCGGGGCATACAATTCCAGCAGCGGCAGCAGCTGCTGCACGAGGAGCAGGTACATCACACCAGCGACAAGTGCATTGAGCGAAGCATAGAGAATGCCACGGGGACCGGTTGTGTTAATCAGCGTCCAGTACGTCATCATAATAAACCACAGCACGGCATATACACTCATCAGAAGAACTAATATCAGATTCCGCTCATAGGCCGAACTGAAGAGCCACAACGTAGCCAGAATAAACAAGCTGACTCCGATGATCGCAGGCACCGCCAGCCGAACGACCAGGCGATCCAATTTTCGAATGACTATAGCGAGGTCAGACTGCCCAACGGCTGCCGGAAAGAAAACATTAAGGAAAATGAGCGCGAGCTGACCTGTCAGCTGAACTGAAGCAAAGTAATACGCCTGATACACACCCAGGCCTCGACTGCCCAAGAAGTTGCCCAATAAAACTTTGTCGGCGCTCGCGAGTAAAATACCAGCTACGGCCCCGATCACGCCGGCCCAGCCATAGCGCACCAGCCGTCGCGTCACGGCACTGGTAACGCCAGCCCAGCGCAACTGACCCCGGCCCACCCAGGAGTAAAAAATCCACGCGCTAGCAAGTGCCCCGCCAGTCACGCCCAGCGCGAGTAACCGCCAATCATGAACACCAAGCCAGGCGTACCCAGCCAGAAAAATGAATAGAATAAGCGCTGCATCAACAATGCGCACCCAGAGCTGTAAGCGGAAAGCACCGCTACCACGCACAATGCTATCCCAGAACGTTTTCCCCGCCATCGCGAGTGCAATCAGAGCCGCAATACGCACAACACTTCCCCCAAGGCCCAGTAAACGTGCAGCAGTATCCCCGACCAGTAGCACACCAATCCACGTCGCCAGCGTGCAGGCCGCGAGCAAAAACAACCCCGAGGCAGCGATCTGGGGGAGTTGCTGGGGGTGCAAAGCCACCTCGCGCATCGCGGCGACATCAATACCGGGGAGCATCGGAATAATAAGAATCTGAGACAGCGCAATCGTTAAAGCATACTGCCCGAACTGAGATGGCCCCAGCAGGCGCCCCGCCACCACAATCGATACAAAAATCAAACTGTTTGCGATCACATAGCCGGTGAGCGAAAGCGACAAATTCTGGAGGAAATTTTTCATTGCCACCGTCAACTCCTGCCCGAAAAGATGCTGGTGCGCCGCTGCTGTGGCGAGAGTCATCTGCCTGCGCCACCTCATTACTGCTCTGAATTAAACGTTATCAGCAAACGACCAACGGCTCCGCCTGCCAAAGCCTTTAGTGCTGCGTTACTATCTTCTAAGGCATACGATGCGCCGATGAGTTTCTCGAGAGGAAGTCGGTGAGTACGATAGGCACGCAGATACCGCGGAAAATCACGGTCAGGCACTGTCTCACCACCCCAGGTGCCCACAATGCGACGCCCTTGAATTAACACAAACGGGTCAACCTGAAATGTTTCCCCTCCTCCCGGGTGCCCGGCAATAGCCAGTACACCGTGGGGAGAAAGGCTCGCGAGCGCCGTCTCGGCAACGCTCGCCACCCCAGACGCTTCAACCGCAAAGTCAACACCCTCCGAAAATTGCCGCCTCATCGCTGAGAGAACATTTACGCGCCGCACGTTGAGAAAGTGCGTTGCGCCGAGCTGCGCAGCCCACATAAGCTTTTTCTGCGACACATCAATGGCGACAATTGCCCGACAGCCCGCTGCTCTCGCCGCCAGCACCGCTGCTCCTCCCACTCCACCGACACCAAAAATAGCAATGGTCGAGCCCGGCCGCACCTGGAGCGTTTTTTGAATAACTCCCACACCCGTCGCTACCGCGCAGCCAAGTATTGCCGTCACGTACGCTGGCACCTGCGCCGGCACACGGGTAACCCGGTTTTCTGCCACGACGACCTTTTCGCCAAAAACAGCCGCGCTACCAGAGTGCACTCGCTTCTTTCCCCATCGATACATTCCTCCCGGTGCCTCTAACCCCCCGCCTTTAATCCACGATATCGCGACAATATCTCCAGCCGCTACCTTGGTAACCCCAGATCCTATATCAAGTATTTTTCCCGTCCCCTCGTGTCCCAACAGATGCGGCAAATAGGGATCAGGCCCCTTGCGGCCGCTGACTTCATTGAGCTGCGTCCGGCATACTCCTGCCATGACCATCTCAACCAGGACTTGCCCCCGCCGGAGGCGGGGCACTTCAATTTCATCGACCACGAGTTCCTGCCCAAGCCGAACCAGAATTGCAGCCCGCGTTTTCACGGTGTAAACCAGTAGTAGTCGCCGGTATACCCTACTTCTTTAAATAATGTTTCCCACTCCCTCACCGACATGTAGGTGAGCGCTGTTAAATTCCACATGTCCATGCGCTGCTTCTCTTCCGCTGTTCGATACGCATCCACGGTCACAAACGCATCGCTTTTTGTCACACGCATGATCTCCCGCAGTGCCTGCTTACACTCTTCCAGCGGCAAATTGTGGATTGTGTTGATGGAAATAACTACATCAAATGTATTGTCCGCAAACGGCAGCTTTTTCGCATTGGCCACCTGCACGTAGGGCTTAACGTCTGGCAGTGTGTGGACGACACCATATTCGGAAATATCGATGCCCGCCACGGTGATGCCCGGAATCAATTCCATAAAATCGTGCAGCATAAACCCCTTGCCGCTACCAACGTCTAAAATACTGCTCTGGGCTGTTAGGCCATACTGCTTCTGAAAAGCTGGCACCACTGGCTGCCAAAAGCGAGCCTGGTATGTATATCCGCCATACCCGTGCCGGCGATCGCCGTCGAAATAATCTCGGTCAAATTCGCGGCCAATCCGCCGGTCCTCTTCGGTCTTTGCCTCAGCCCGTTCGTTCAGATTACGCCTCGTCTTAGGATACTTCTCCAGTAAGTCAATTTCGCTCATTATGCCAAGTGTCTTACAATACACCCCGTGCGTCAAACCAAGGAACCCCAATACAATCGGCACGTCAAGCATTACCAACACGGCGCTGCCTCCCTGGGCATCACCGCTTCATACCTCTGGCACCACGACCCTAAGCATGTTGTATTTACACTGTCGCGCTATAAATTTGCCGCCAAAATGCTCGCGGGTGGAAAGCAGGTGGCCGAAGTGGGCTGTGGTGATGCTTTCGGCTCTCGCCTGGTCGCGGCCGAGGTCGGCAAACTCGATGGGTACGATTTCGATCCCGTGTTCGTCGACAACGCCATCGCGACAAATCACGACCGTGCCAATCAACGCTTCTTTGTGCATGACATTCTCGCAGAACCCCTGCCACGCCGCTACGATAGCCTCTACGCTCTCGACGTCGTGGAGCACATTTCACCACGTCAGGAGAAGAAATTTATACTCCACCTCGTCATGAGCCTGCAGAGCCCCGGCATACTCATCCTGGGCACACCTAACGTCACCTCCCAACCCTATGCTTCTCGCCCGAGCCGCGAGGGACATGTTAATTGCAAAACTTTCGACGAGCTAAAGGCACTATTCCAGCAATACTTCAAAACTGTCTTCATGTTTTCGATGAACGATGAGGTTGTTCACACCGGCTTTGGGCCAATGGCGCATTACCTGTTTGGGATCGGCATCGGCATTAAAACCCGATCTCGACAAACGTGAACCTCATAATCGGCGCCAACGGCTTTATTGGCCAGCACCTCCACGAATACTTTCGTGATAATCAAGAACCTGTTCACGGCACATTTTTCCCAGCCTCGGCCGGTGACAGCCACCTGAGCTTTTTTGACGTAACGAAACCACTTGCTGATCAGCTGAAACACGTACCGCCCTTTCAGCGTGTCTTTCTTTGCCTACAACAGGGCACACTCGATGATTGTAAACGTTCACCCACCTCAACCAGTGCGATCAATGTTCGCGGCTTGATTCGTCTACTTAAGTACCTGCAACAGCACGGCGGCCAACCAATCTATTTGTCATCTAACGTAGTTTTTGCCGGGCGGCATGCTCGTTACCACGAGCAAAGTCGCCTGAATCCCAACACGGAATACGGCCGGCAAAAGGCAGCTGTTGAAAAATACATTCGTCGGCATTTCCGCCAGTATTGCATTGCGCGGCTGACGAAAGTCTACAACACTGACGCCACAGATACGTATCTTTTTTACCAGTGGCTGCAGCTGCTGCGCCGCGGCAGGAGTATTCGCGCGGTTACCGACCAGGTAATCTCGCCAATCTGGGTCACCGACGTAGCTCGCTCGCTATCGCTTCTCGATCCAACAGAGCAGCCAGGTATCTACCACTTCACGGGCCCTGACAGTGGCAGTCCTGCTGACTATGCCGAACGCCTGGCCAGACACTTCCACCTCAATACCGGCCTTATTGAAAAAAGGGTAAGCAAAGATTTTACTTGGCTTGAAGAGCGTCCCCGCTGGCAAGTACTCGATGACCGCGCTACCCGCCGTCGACTACCCGTGCGTCCAGCAACCATCGAATCCGCTTTTGCGCAGCAGTCTTATGCCAGCCAAGTACCGCATGATATGCTGCTGACATGATCACGCCAGCCCACGCCGCTCATTTTCGCCGACACGGCTTTTGCGTTATTGAGCTTATTGACACGCTCGCCCTGGCCAAGCAGCGTGACGCGCTGCTGCAGGGCCTGCGGCACGTGCTCGATTCCTCCGCAACGCTCGAGCGCTACCATCGGCTCGTGAGTTCCCAAGATCAGCATGACAAGATTCAGATCGAGTTGACGAGGCAGCTCCGCGCTCTGCCACACCTCCACCAGCTTCTGCATGATAATCAATCTCTGTTCACCTGCCTGGTTGGAGAAGATATGCTCGCCCAGCGCGAGCCCTACTTACGGATCGTCCGCCCGGGGCGAGACGGCGATAGCATCGGCTACCATCGCGACACGTTTTACGGTGGTTCGCCCTATGAAATTTCTCTGGTAATTCCTTTTGTTGATTTAGATGCCGGCAACACCCTGCGCGTTCAGCCAGACTCACACACCATTCCCGAAACAGCGATTCCTCTAATCCAGATCGCCAGCCGCAACGTACAAAAAGGCTCTGCGAAACACAAACTGGGGTTTCTGTATGCACCAAAGGTGATCGATCCCGCGTATCCCTTGAAGATGCACCCCGTTCCGCTGCGCTTTGGCCAGATTCTGGCGTTTAGCCTGGCTACACTTCATGGCACGACCAGCAACGACAGCACCGTTACGAGGTGGAGTACCGACCTGCGCATCATCAATCAATTTGCTCCTGTCGACCTGTCGGCCCGGCCCACCTACTATCAACCTTGCCTTAATTCCCCTGCCACAGCCATCGCGCAAGCGTACCAAGCCACTAACCAAGCATCGCATCGTGTCTGAACCCACGCTTTCGGTGTATCTCCCAACCTACAATCACGCCGCGCTCCTGGCCGGCGCCGTGGAGGCAATAATGACGCAATCGCGTGCTCCAGACGAGCTGGTGATTATCGATGACGCCTCGACCGACACGACACCGCAGCTCATCAAACAATTACAACGACAGTATCCGCGTTTGCAGGGACTGCGCAACAAGACCAACCAGGGTGTCGCCAGCATCATGCAAGCCATGCCCACCTTTTTGTCCGGCGATTACATCTACGGCGCAGCCAGCGACGACCGCGTCCTGCCAGGCTTTTTTTCGGCTGCGCTGCGCTGGGCAAAACAATACCCAACAGCCGGTATTATCTTTGGACAAATTCCTACGTACGATACCCAGAAACGCTATCTCTACACCAGCGGCGTCTCCCATTGGCCGACCTCGCGCTTCGCCACGCCAACTGAGTATCTCAGCGACTGTCTGGAGCGTGAACTGCCCTCGCATTCACTTTCCGGAGCAACTGTCTATCGCCGCCAAGCTTTGATTGATATCGGTGGTTTTCACCCAGAACTCGGCAGCTGGCTTGACTCTTTTGCCCTGCGCGCGCTTGGCCTCAAGCATGGGGTTTGCTACCTCGCCCAGCCGTGTATGGCCTGGCGCCTATCCTCCACCAGCGTCTCTCAATCAGCCGCTCGCTCGCCGCGCTCCCTGTGGCAGATCATGAACCGTGCAGCCAACCTCATGCGCTCACCAGAGTTCCGCGAACTCTTTCCACCGGCCCACGTCGACCGCTGGCTGCGGGGGTATCGCTTCATCATCGCTGAACAGTATCTGCTCAGCCACACGGGAGCCCTCAGTCACTGGGCGGCTCGTTTTTCGCCAGTCCGCCAATCGCGGAAAGCGATTCATCGCTGGCTGCAGTCGCGCGCCTAAGCGCGATGAACGTACTCCAGCGACTCCTCGCGAATCTCTGCCCAATTCGTATCAACCCAAGCGATAACTTCAGCTAGTCCAGCCGATAGAGTCACCTCCGGCTGCCATCTAAGATCGCGCTTAGCCTTACTCGCATCCAGAGAGTAAACCGCGTCGTGCCCTGGTCGGGCCGGCGTGTCCTCAACCACGGCCGATATATCCTCACCAACCAGATCACAAATTCGCTGCACCAACTCCCGGATAGTTACCGTTGTCTCGGGCGCCACATGATACGCTTCGCCCACTTTGCCCAAGGTCAGGGCGGCCACGTAAGCACGAGCCACATCCCGCCCATGAATAAATGCCCGCGTTGCTTTCCCACCGCCGTGCAGCGGCAATTTCCGGCCTAGTTTCTCATAAATAATCGTCCGCGGCACAATTTTAAACAACTGCTGATGTGCCCCATAGACATTAGCCGCGCGCATCAGCACCGCCGGAAACGCATACTGCTTAACGAACGCAAGAAGCAACAAATCAAAAGCTGCCTTAGAAACCGCATAGGGCGTCGAAGGCTTTAACGCCGCGTCTTCTTGTACTCGGCCAGCTACTGAGCCATAAACTTCCGGCGTAGATATTTGGACGAATTTTTTTAATACAGGCAGATGCCGCAGACCATCAACCAGGATAGTCAACGCCACCACATTAGTCTGCATCCATTGCTCGGGATGCTCCCAACTTGGCGCTACTTCTGAGAGCGCTGCCAGGTTCATAACATAATCCGGCTGCTCCGATTGCAATAACGCGAGCAGGTCCGCCATATCCTTATTCACATCCATCTGAGCGAACCGGAAACGGCGTAAATCATTCTGCACGTACGGCAAAAACAAACGCCCTTTTTCCTCCCGATCAATGCCCAGTACCTGATACTCACCTGCCGCCAGCAGCTCATCCACCACGTACCCACCAGTAAATGAATTACAGCCAATAACCGCTACTTTGTACATATCGTTAGCGTAGATGAGCCGCAGCTTGACAGCAACCCTATCGCATCATACAGTGCCGCTGCTGTACACTTCACGCTACAAAGGAGAACAATCATGAAAGTGCTAAAAGTTCTGGAAGAAGCCGGCAAAATCGCGGGCAGCATATCCTTTACTCAGCAAGGCAAGGCGTCCAAAGTTGTCGACAAGAGGAGCCCAGATGATTTCGCCACCCAAGCCGACCTGGACGCTGGTGAGGCAATGGCGAAAATATTTGCAGATAAGCTCCCTCAGTTTCCCATCGCCGCTGAAGAAAACCGCACGGGTGGACCCAAACGCAAATTCCTTGCCGCATTGCAAAACACTCTCCATGGCGGCACGTACATTGTCGTTGATGACCTCGACGCCACATTCGAGTTCGACAACAGTGTCATGATTGCCGGGAACCGTTACGGCGGCGCCAACTATGGACACATTGCCGGCACCGTCGAGGACGGCACGCTCACCCGCAGCATGATGTACCTGCCGCGCCAGGATCTTATGATCACGGCCAAAAAAGGCGAAGGCTGCTACGTGAACGGTACCCGACACCGCCTCACCGACACCAAGAACATTGAGATATCAATGATCTACCTGGTCAGGCACAAAGACATTCCGTCCAGCTTCGACCAGCTGCTCAATCTGATCCTCTACACCCAGCACCCGGGCGGCTACGTATGCTATAACTCAAACATCGCTGCGATCTCCGGCGTTGTTCTCGGCACCCTGGCTGCCTGCGTTATCGCCGGCAAACTGTGGGACACGCCAGGACTACTCGCCGTCGAGGAAGCTGGCGGATTCATCGCCTCAGCCGACGGCCAGCCATTCAACACGTGCCGCATTCCCCAGGTCGTCATCGCCGCCAGCAGCGAAGAAATCGGTCAGGATATCCTCAATCTCACGTCCGCGTACGACTTCGCTGAGAATTTCTGGGACAACCCCAAGTTCCAAAGCTAACTCAACCATACTTACACCACCGGGGCGTAAGTAAGGTCTCACCCGGTCGCAAAACGGCCGGTTTTATTTTTTCCGCAAAACTGCTGCAACTTACTGGCTTATAATTTTACATCGACGCGTTGATGCGTCGATGTGCCGCAGACACTGATTCTTATCTTTCCCCTCGATATTACGTAATATCGAGGGAGAACAAAGCACAGACGAGCAGCTAGAATTTACGCTGGTACAATTGACAGTCCACCGATAATTTTCGATACTACTACATTGTTCGTTGACAATTAGTTTCCTCTCCTCCAATGCCCTTAGGGCAGGAAGAATTGCCATGTCTGCTAGCACCAACGCTGATCTGTTCGATAACTTCATCGACCCCTGGGAGAAATGCGATCGGCTGATGTTCATCGGCTGCGTCCACGCCATCACCGATGAGTTCTTATGGCTGCTCAAACGAGTCGCCGACAACCCGCCCCACTACCTCTTCTTCGGCGGTGATGTCACCGGCTCGCAGCCCTTTGAGCACTTGAAAACGCTATTCTACGAATGCGTCTTCAACCGCGCCCATAACCAGCTCGGCATCGGCACGCCAAACGAAAAGCCAATAGCAGACGAAGAACTACTTAACTTCGTCGGCCACTGCCCGCGCAAACCTGATCAAACACTTGGCGCAGGCCTCTTGGAGTTGATGGGCTATGTCTATGAGCTGAGTGGCATGTTCCCAATAGAAGCTATGACCAAGGCCAACCAAACGAGTCAGCGCGAAGTCGCTGGCGCGATCCGCAACGCTGCCAAGCGCGATTACTTTGGCTCCTGGCACCTGGAATTGCCGCGAGAAGTACGCCAAGCGACGGCCGCTGATATCGAAGCTGAAGCGAAAAAACTCGCCGAAGCCCTTAAGCCCATTCAGGCAGCCGGTACGAAAGTCATCATGGTCGGTGGCAACTGGGATAATGTGGAAAATAATCGTCAAGAGAATTGGGGCAAGCATATCGACGTCTTCGACACCGTCCCCTTCTACCGCCGCCAAGGCATCACGTTTCATGACAAGATCGCTATCACTGAAACTGCCACAGCCCTCGTTGTGTCAGCACCGTACTGGGAATTAGCCTGCTACGACCATGAAAGCGTCGAGCGTCTAGCCGAAGCCGTGAAGTACGTCGGGCGGAGCAACAACTGGAACCCGAAAACAGTTATACTGCTGGCTCACGGCGAGCCGAACTGGGAAGTGCACAACCTGCGCTCACCAGTACCGTCACAACAAGCGCGCCAGACTGTGATTGAAAATCTGGGTGAGATTATTGCAGTGCTCGAGCCAGACGAGGTGATCTACCCCCATCAGCATAACCCCTTAGCCGATGCGCGCGGCCAACGACTGCCGAGCAGAACAAAATACATGTTACTGCCCAGCGCTGAGGGCAACGAAATAAAATGTGCTATCGACGTGGTGCGCACCAAAGACCGCCACTATACCTCGGCGATAATGGTCAGCTATCTGCCCTTCCAGCGCCTCGGCGTCCTGAACATCCCGCTTGACGTAGACCCACGGATCAAACCGCACGGCCAGCGCGACCCGGTGTACGTCTTCTGAACCCTAATCACCAAACCCCGCCGTTCCAACAACGGCGGGATCTTTATTTACTTCGACATACCGCCCCACACTATTCAGCCTGGCGTACAAATCATCCACCACCCAGTGCAATAGCACGCCGTGCACGCTCTCCGTCAGCGGCATATCATCAACTGGCACGTGCACGCCATGCTGCTGAATCTTTTTCAACTCGCCGCCGTCAAAGCCGGTGATACCCACCGTCGCTAAGTCTCGCGCATTCGCCCACTCGATCGCCCGCAAAACATTCAGGCTATTGCCCGAGCCACTAATAGCAATCGCTACGTCGCCCGCCTTAGCCAAGCTGCGCAACTGCTCAACAAAAATTCTCTCGTAGCCCAGGTCATTAGCCAACGCCAGCACCCAGGGCACGTTGTCCGTCAAGCTCATCGCCTGAAAACGCTTGAACTCGTCGTCGCTTCGCCTCTCCGGCGCCACCGTGCCATGGCACAGATCTTCAGCAAAGTGTGAGGCGGTTGCTCCCGAGCCGCCGTTGCCGAAAATAAAAATACTTCGGCTTTCTTGCCAAGCTCGGTGTAACAAGGTCGAGAAACGCTCTAGAGCTGAAAAATCAATGGCGTTCAAAATTTTCTGGACACCACTCAAGTAACCCGCCGCGCCCAACTCTGTGCCTAAACGATTCATTAGAATGGCCCGGTAAAAGACACGTCCGGCACGTCGTGTGGAGCCTCAAGAGGAGCAAGTGGTACCGAGTCGCGCGTCGGCCGACCAAGCATAACCAAAACTCGGGACATAATTGTCCGGTAATCGGGGTAGAAATGACGCGTCAGCGATGACGCCGAAGGAGTCGACATATCGGGCAGCGTAACTCGCTGTGGCGCGCTTTTCAAGCTAAAGCCCGACTCTGCAACTCGTGCAATAACCTCGCTGGCCACACCAAAGCTGGCCCAGCTCGAATCAGCCACCAGCAAGCGCCTGGTTTTTCGCACCGATCGCAAGATAGTCTTCAGATCCAACGGCTTAATTGTCCGCAAATCGATAACTTCAGCCTGCACATTAATTTTGGTGAGCTCCTGAGCCGCGCGCAACGCATCGACTGTCAGATACGAGCTGGCGACGATCGTCACATCCTCCCCGGCCCGGCGCACCGCTGCTTTCCCCAGCAGCATTTCATACGGTGCCGCAGGAACTGGCCCAGTCAGACCATGCAGCCAGCGGTGCTCCAGAAAAATCACTGGCTCCTCGCTCGCGATACTGGCGAGCAGCAAACCCTTGGCATCAGCCGGCAGCGCCGGCATAACCACCGTGAGCCCTGGCACATGCGCAAACAGTGCCTGCAACGCCTGTGAGTGCTGTGCGCCCTGTCCCCACCCCCGACCAATGATCATACGAACCACCAGTGGTACGGTCTGGAGATCCCCAAACATAAAGCGCCACTTAGCTGCATTATTGATAATCTGCTCGAGAGCATACAGCGAAAAATCAACTCGCTGATGAGTTATGATTGGCCGCAGGCCCGCCAGTGCCGCGCCAACACATATTCCAGTCAGGCCATTTTCAGCTACCGGCATATCAAACACTCGCTTCGATCCAAATTTCTCCCGCAAACCTAGCGTCGTGCCAAAAATGCCTTTCGGATCCGGCACACCCTCACCAATAACAATTACCCGATCATCAAAGGCCATAGCCTGCTCAGTGGCTTCTCGAATTGCTTCGGCACAACTGATAACACGATTATCCGACATAGCTGGAGGCTTGCCCGCCGTCCGCCAGCTGGCGGAGGCGGGGGGTGGGAGCAAAAGTCGCTACCTCGCTTGCCTTAGCAAAATCAACCGCCTCACTAATCTCTCTTATAATTTTCTCTCGTACCCTGGCCATCTCAAAATTCACGCCCGCCGCGCGCAGCTGCTCCTCAAGACGCAGCACAGGATCACGCTCCTGCCATTCCTGAAACTCTGCCTCAGTCCGGTACCCTAAATCATTATCAAAATTCGGCCCGCAGTGCTCTCGCCAGCGATATGTTGTCAGTTCCACAAAAACGGGGCCAGCTCCCGACAGGGCGTATTGCCGAGCCGCCAGAGCCATCTTGTACACTTCCAGCGCATCATTTCCATCTCCGGCGAAAGTCTTTAGACCATGCGCGGCCGCCAGCCCAGCCAGGCCCCGCGCTGGCTGACGTTCCTTAAGCGGCGTATATACCGAATACAAATTATTTTCACACACGTAAATAATTGGCAGCTTATGCAACGCCGCAAAATTTAAACTCTCGTGCCACACGCCTTCTTCACAGGCTGCTTCGCCCATAAATGACACAACGACGCGCCGCTCGCCCCGCAGCTGATACGCCCAGGCCACGCCCGTCGCCACCGGGATACTGCTCGCGACAATTGGCGTCGAACCAAGAAAATTGACCAATAAATCGATGAGGTGCATTGATCCGCCCCGCCCCCGGCAGCAGCCTGTTTCCCGCCCATAGAGCTCGGCCAGCATGGCTGCCAAATTGCCTCCTTTAGCTAAGTAGTGCCCATGAGCGCGGTGTCCGCTTAAAACCGCATCTTCTTTTGTCAAAGCCAGACACACCCCAGCCGCTACTGCTTCCTGACCAATACACAGATGAACGGGGCAGCGGATCTCCTGTTCCGGATACAGGTCGGCAATTTTTTCTTCGACTAAACGAATACGCAACACGTGGTAGTAAAGATTACGCATGACAGCTACGCCACCGGCCGCTTTAACGGCCGTCGGCTCACCCTTGCCCCAGCTATTTTCCATAAACTACTCGTGCAGGCTGTGTCTGCATCATCTTAATATTGAAATACTTGGGATCCGTCAGCGAGTTCGGAATATTGCCCGCCTGAAAAGCGGCTACCAGATCAGCGACCGCGTCCTCGATCCCCCGCCGCGGCACAAAGCCCAGCACCCGCTTAATCTTCTCCGACGATATATGATAAGATCGAATATCGTCTGACGCTGTTGTCGTGACGCCAATCTCACCCAGCTCCGGCATCAGCTCTTCGACCTTGGCTTTAACAATCTGGGCTAGATCTTTAACCCGATGATTCTCGTAGCCAACGTTAAAGGCCTGCCCCGCGATTTTTTCGGCTGGCACCTGCAACAAATCGACGTATAAATCCGTAATATCTTCAATGTGAATATTCGGCCGCTTTTGCTCGCCGCCAAAAACCGTGATCAACTGTTTATTCACCGCGTGGTTAGTTAGAATATTCACCGTTAAATCTAACCGCAGACGCGGCGAATACCCGCACACGGTCGCCGGCCTAATCGACACAACGGTAAAATTATCTGCTTGCTCTTCCCACAAAATATCCTCACACATGCTCTTGTAGCGGTTATAGTCAGTAATCGGCACATGGGGGTGTTCCTCGGTTACCTCCAGCGCGTCACTAACGCCATACACACTAGAACTGGCAGCGAAAATGAACCGAGTGACGCCAACTGCTTTACTCAGCTGCACCAGCGGCCAAAAGGCATCAAGATTAATCGATTTACTTAAGGCTGGATCCAGCTCCACGCTGGGATCGTTAGAAATGCAAGCCAAGTGAATCACCGTATCCACATCGGTTAAGCTTTCCCGTACTCTCTGCATATCACGGATATCGCCTTTGAGCTGCTTGAGGCCAGCGTGAGGAGCCAAAACAACATCCCCATATAGATACCAGTCCAGTACCGTCACCTGGTGCCCGGCCGCGAGCAACTTGGGCACCAGCACGGCACCCTTATACCCCGCTCCGCCGGTCACTAAAACATGCATCCGTTTCATCATTTCAGTCTACGCACACAGCCGGAATAAAAAAAGGCTCATCCCTGAGCCTTTGGTTAGATTAACTGGTAGTTTGCACGCCAAGCTTCTGCCAAACTTCTCCAGTAGGGTACAAGAACCTCTCCACCGATTCCACTCGCATCTCCGTGCTAAAGCCAGGTGCAGTCGGCAGACGATAATGTCCATCTTTCACGATAGCCGGGTGAGCAGAATGTTCGTGGAGGTGATCAACATACTCCACGATTCTGCCCTCCAGCGAACCGCTGGCACACACGTAATCAAATGCGGCAAAATGCTGCACCTGCTCACATAACGCGACACCGCCGGCATGAGGACAAACCGGGATCTCAAACTTAGCTGCCATAAGTAACACGGCAAGCACCTCATTAACTCCCCCCAAGCGGCAGGCATCAATTTGGCAAAAATCCATTGCCCCGGCCTGCATAAGCTGCTTGAACATAACCCGGTTATGGCAGTGCTCGCCCGTGGCCACTTTGATACCGTGCGGGTGCAGTGCGTCTGCTACCTGCTTGTGTGCCAGAATATCATCGGGACTTGTTGGCTCTTCAATCCACAGTGGTCGGGATGGTGCCAGTTCAAGCATCCAGATAATTGCTTGTTGTGCATTTTCCCAGATCTGATTAGCATCGACCATCAACACAGCATCGTTCCCGATTGCGCTACGAACAGCATCACAGCGAGAAATATCAGAGTCCAGATCTCGACCAACTTTGATCTTAAAGTGACGCCAGCCCGCTGCCAGGCCCTCATGGCACAACTGCTCAATTTGCTCTGTGCTGAATTCCAGCCAACCAGTTGAGGTCGTGTAAGCTGGATACCCATGCTCCAGGAGATGCGCCAGCCGATCCAGGCGAGTGGGAGCAAGCTCAACAAGCATGTCGATCGCCACTCGCGGTGTTAGCACGTCGCTAATATAGCGAAACGGCACACAACGCACGATCGCCGACGGAGGCATGTCACAGAGCAGTTTCCAGAGCGGTTTCCCCTCACGTTTTGCCCACAAATCCCACAGTGCGTTTATGATCGCCCCCATGGCCATATGCGACACGCCTTTCTCCGGCCCCAACCAGCGCAGTTGACTGTCATTAGCCATACGATCCCAAAAATGGCCAGGGTCCCGGGTAAATTGACTCAACGGCATATTTGTAATACCGCGACGAGCCGCCCATTCGCCTATAGTGGCCGCTGCAATGTTATTGCCGCTGCCTATCGTAAAAACATGCCCGCAGCCCTGGAGGTGAGGTTCGTTCGTGGTGAGCACAACGCAAGCCGCCGAATGGTTACCATCGGGGTGCATAGAGTCTGATCCCACTCCCTCGAGAGCCGTTGGAAAGCGAACGTCGAACGTCTCAATGCCAGTAATCTTGAGATCCATCGTTATTTCTCCCTACTTGAAACGAGCAAACGAACATTTGTAGAACCACAGCCCCATTGCTATGGTGAACTGATTATTAATCGCGATTTGCCGCTATGTCAAAGACACTTTCCATTATTATTCCAACCTACAATCGCGCCGAATTACTGCGCCGGATCCTGGAACAATTAACCGCCCAGAGTCGTGTACCAGACGAAATCATTATTATTGATGACCACTCGACCGATCATACCCGCGTTGTCGCCCGCGAGTTTCTCCTGCGTCACACGGGTATTCGCTATGCCTTGAATTCCGGGCATCATCTGGCCGCCGCGCGGCAGACCGGCCTGGAGCTGGCACGCAGCGAGTATATGAGTTTCATCGACGACGACGTTATCATCGAAGATACGCACTTTTTTGCGAAACTGTATCGGTTACTGCAGCCAGACATCATGATTCAACCAAAAGTTATCATGGAAAACTTTGGCCAGCGCCCGCAGCGCACCCTCAGCATCTCCGATGTACTGGCGTCACGGCCGTATCCGATTCTCGAGCTTATCACCGCACGGCTCAATCGCGGCACACGCCCCCGACCTGTTTTTCCGTTTAACGAACTGGGCGTCTTCTGGCACCGCGACCTGAATAGCTACTGGATCGATCACCAGCTGATCGGCGACGCCTATGGCCAGAGCTTCAGCACCGCGTTGCGCTTGCGAGAAGCGGGGGTGCCGATCATTTTTCGCCCCGAGCTTTTGCTGCGCCACCCCGGCGCGCCCAGCGGCGGCTCGAAGAAGTTCAATAAAAAACTGATGACAAAGGATTTTACGGCATTTCACTACGACTACTTCTACAATCTGATCTATCTAAACAGCCGCTGGTTCCCAAGATGGATCTGGCTCTGGCTGCCGTATTTTCTGGGCAAGTCGCTCGTTGCGCTGGCAATCAATCGAAATCGAGCAGGGTGGAGAAGATACGCAGTGAAAGCCATCAGCACGTCACTACAAGAGCATTTCTTCCCCAGAAGCCGCTTGTACCTTTCAAGCGGGTTATGGCGCCGGAGCGGGCACGGTGTCCCACCGCAGGCGGGACGAGCGCAGGCGCCATCCCTGAGCCGCGCGAGAGCTATCTTCATCTGGCAGGGCGCCTGGCAAGGCGGCGCCGAGCGCATCACCCTCTCAATGGCCCAGTATCTCGCCGAGCGCGGGCATACTGTTACCCTCGGCGTCTTCCAAAAAAATGCAGCCAGCCCACTCCCCCAAATCCAATTCCGCATCCCGCATTTTATCCCAACATCGTTTCGACCCCTGGCTGCATCGCTCATCTTTCGCCTGCGCCACGCCAGGCAGTTTAGTGCCGTCTACACGCATAAAATCGGCTGGTGGAAAACGGCGGGCAGAGCGTTGTTTGTTCACGAGGCAGCGAATCTACGTGAGTACCAATTAGCCATCGTGCACCCACACCACCGTCTTGCTGCGCTCCTCTGGCGCTGGCTCTATGTGCGCCTGACTCTGCGCCCGGCCACGCTGGTTTTTGCCGCCACAGCTGCCGCCGCGCGGTATCTCCGGGCCAGCGGTATCGCCCCGTCAGCAATCAAACCCAGCGCTTCTTTTTTTGATGAGAATATTTTTCACTTTGTCCCGCGTATGCCGCCTAAAGCACACACGCACCTCGTTTTTATTGGTAACCCGCGGGATCCTCGGAAAAATTTTTCTGCGTTACAGAAACTATTCTACAACCAGCCGCACTACACCCTGCATATCGCCGGCAGCAGCACCAAGCATTCCGACAAGAACTTCATCGATCACGGTTATCTTACGCCAAGCGAACTCTTCGCGCTGCTCTCGCGCTGCCATGTACTCCTGCACCTGGCGCAGGCTGAGGGCTTTTCTGTTGCACTGCTCGAAGCACTCGCCACTGGCATTCCGTGCCTCGCCCTGGCCTCAGCAGTGAATCAAGAACTGAGCAGCATCAAAAACGTGATTCTCGCACCCCAGCCACACGATATTCCGGCTCATCTCACCGAAATTCTGCGTCACTACGCACGATACAATGTCCCCGACCATCGGCTCAAGCAATTCACCCACACCGCAGTTTTAGGCAAGGAGTATGAACAAATTACGACTTACTTCGCAGCCGCTCCCGCTTCCAGGCGCTCACGTGAAAAAAAAGCTTTTTCGGAAACAGGTTAACAACAAACTCCCGGCCATACAGCGGCACATCGCGTACAAAACCAGGGTAGTGGCGCCGAAAACGCCAGGCTGCCCACATAAACTCCTGCCATTGCTTGAAATTATTCGCGTTCGACAAACTACCGGCTTTCACCCGCTGCTTAATATAGCAATGTAACAGGTTAGCCAACTCCCAGCTGGTGCCAATCTTGAGCCACAAATGATAATCCTGCGCATAGAAAAGATTTTCATGGTATCCCCCAGCCGACAGCAGCGCTGCTTTCCGAACTAGCACCCCAGAATGCGGAAACGGGTTGCGCCGCAAAATAGTCCGGCGGATTTCCGAGTCGTGTAAGGGAAAGTGCAAGCGATACAGCTCCACTCCAGATTCATCAATGACGATATTATGCGTCCCGCACACGCCGACCCGTGGCCGCGCGAGCAGCAGCGCCACCTGCCGCGCGAGTTTATCCGGGCTCACCCACACATCATCGTCATCGATCCGGGCGATAAACTCTCCCTGCGCTGCCGCAATCCCGCGGTTCAACGCGGCCGACAGGCGCAGGTGCGTCTCGCTGCGCATATACTGGATTCGTGCGTCGCGCCGCGCGTGAATGACCTCCCCCACACCATCAACGCTCGCATCGTCAACGATTATGACCTCAACATTTTGATAGGTCTGGGCAAAAACGCTATCCAGCGCCTCGGTAATAAAACGCGACCCGTTGTGAGTCGCCATCACCACTGAAACTAGAGGTTCTTTTTGTACCATGCGATTGATCGCGCCAGTCCCTCGGCAAATGTGACTACCGGTTGATACCCGATCAATTCCTTGGCGCGCGAAATATCGGCGTAGGTCTTCAGCACGTCTCCTGCTCGCTTCTCGGTACGCCGCGGCGTCACTTCTTTGCCCAGCAGTTTCTGAATCTCGCCATACAAGTCATTCACGGAAATATTTTCGCCGTTGCCAATGTTAAGAATCTCGCCCCGGCCAACATTTTGAGACGCGGCGGCCAACAGATTTGCACTCACCACATTATCAACATACGTAAAATCTCGGCTCTGTTCCCCGTGCCAATGAATATCGGGGGGAGTATCGGTCATCAGCTGCTGTACAAAAATAGGAATAACGGCTGAATACTTCGACTGGGGGTTCTGGTACGGCCCAAAGACGTTGAAGTAGCGCAGGCACACCGTGGGCACGTTAAACAGCTCGCTAAACAGCCGGCAGTAATGCTCCCCGGCCAATTTTGACAGTGCATATGGCGAAGCGGGAGCTGGGGGGAGCGTCTCCACTTGTCGTTCTTGGGCTTGATTGCCATAAATCGACGAGGAAGACGCAAAGACCACGCGCTGAACCTTGGCCTCGCGCGCTGCCAGGAGCACATTCAGCGTTCCGGTAATATTATTATCATTCGTCTCCAGTGGGTCATCGACCGATCGCTCAACGGCCCGCAGCGCTGCCTGGTGCAGCACAAAGTCGGTGCCAGCCATGATCTCTGTCAAAGCCGGCAAGTTTTTAATATCCCCCTCCACAAACTCAATCGACCCCAGAATATCCGCTAGGTTGTCGCGCGAGCCCGTCGATAGGTTATCAAAAACAACCACATCCTGGCCCTGTCGTACCAGCTCCCGGGCAATATTCGAGCCAATAAACCCTGCGCCACCAGTGACAAAGTATCGAGCCATAGTACCCTGAGAATAACCGACACCAAATAAAATGAAAACAGCCTCTCAACTTGACCACATACTCGTGGTGACGTTCGCCAAGGGCTTCTGGGCAACACCGGACTGCCAAATATTTCCGCAGATACTGTATGGTCGCCGCTATGTTAAAAAAATGAGTAGCCTGCTTAATATGGCTCTTCTCGCCCTACAGACATACTGGCGCATCTGGCAAGATCGGCCCACGATATTATTCATCGGCGCTGCCTATGGCCTGGCTCCGTGGTTTCTAAGCCTGAAAAAATATCACCTACTCCCCGCCAGGCTCAAAATCATCTGTCACAACTACAGCATTTTTCATGATGCACGCGTCCGCTATGCCGATCTCGTCATTGATCACGACTCAAGCACCCTAACCCTGCGTTCACCGGAAACACGCCGAAAAAGTGTCGTCATCCCCCTCCCTGCCCCTGGCAACCTCGTCGCTGCGCGCACGAGTGCACTACCAGCTGCCTTGCAAAGCGTACAGTCGCCGTATATTTTTAGCGGCGGCGGTGAGGGTCGGGATTTTCCCACCCTCATTGAAGCTGCACGCTCGCTGCCAATTTCACTGATGATCATTACGTTCTCTCGCCGCACACTGAACTACGATCAACCTCTGCCGGACAATTGCCACGTTTTTTGGACCATGTCACAAACAGATTTTCTGGCCGCCATGCACCACGCGCTGTTCGTTATCGTCCCACTTACTGCCGGCGTGCACCCGCACGGACAGACGACCGTTGTCCAGGCGCTCGCGCTGGGCAAAGCGGTTATTACGACCGATCAAGCCAGCGTCAATGACTATGTCCAACATGACCAGCAGGGCCTGCTGGTCCCGGCCGGTGATGTCGCCGCGTTACGGGCAGCCATCCAAGAACTAAACACTAATCCAGGCAGACGCGAACAATACGAACGCGTCGCTCGCGAGCAGGCCGAGCGCTACACGTACGCTGCGTTCGGCCAGCAGCTGACTAATGCGTGTCGCAACGTCATCACCCAGCCTGAACCATGAAAATATTCATCCCCTACCAGCTGTTCCCCGTTGGCGGGCCCATAACATTCTTGACCGCCCTAACGACCGCTTTAAAAAAACGAGGACATGCCGTCACCCACACGTTCACACCCAATTTTGACTGCTTGTTTATCATCGACGCCTGTTCCCTAATCTATCCGCTCTACGCCCGGGCGCGAGGCAAGAAAATCATCCAGCGACTCGATGGCGTCTATTATCCAGCTCTCCCCTGGCCGCACTCGCAGACGTATCGCCTCAAAGATCTGCACAAGCGAATTATTCACAACTACTTCGCCGATCATGTGGTGTACCAGAGCGAATTTAGTCGCCAGGCCTGCCACACGATGCTGGGCCAGCCGCACAGTGCGTCATCAGTAATTCGCAATGGCGTCGCTACCCCAGCACTCGCGCGCCCACCCCACGACAATTACCTTATTCGCCTCGTCACACACGCTAGCTTTCGGGATCCTGAGCAAATCGCCCCGCTTCGCGATGCGTTGTTACAGCTCCCGCCAAATTTTACCCTGACAATCATTGGGCCACACACGCCACGTTTGCACGAGCTTATTCGCCAGCTCAAAACGAACCCGCGTATATACTACCAAGACGCGGTCAAGCACCAAGATATCAGCCACTCGTTACAACAGCACGATATCTACGTCTTCTCGCAGCTCTCTGCCTGCCCGAACAGCGTGCTGGAAGCCTTAGCAGCCGGCTTGCCCGTCGTCGCCTATGCCCGCGGGGGATTACCCGAGCTTGTTGAGCCTGGCCGCTCCGGCGAGCTTGTGCCCCTGCGGCCGCACAATCCGTTCTATGACCGCTATGAATTTAAGCAGACCGATGCCCAAGCATTCTCCAGCGCCATCCAGAAAGTCGCACAAAACCTGTCCGCCTATAGCACCACCGCCCGCGCCTCGGCCGAATCAAAATTTTCTCTCGCCAATATGGTCGCCAGTTATCTCCTCATCCTCACCCGAGCCTAACCACTGCCCCAAATCCCCTCGATATTACGTAATATCGAGGGGGATATAGCGTTAAAGACATCACCTTAGGTGATTCAGTTCGGTCAGAATTTTAATAGCTATATTGAGCTGTTTATTACCAGAAGCACTTGACAGAAGTTTAAAGATGATATATTATTGCAGCCTGCACATTACAACCAAGCAGGCCGTAGATTCAGCATCTTGCTGGATAAGCGGCAGGCCACAAAGAAAGGCACCTCGAAAATGCTACAGTTCACAGAGAATGAAGTAATTGAAAAGTTGGGCTTATTCATGGAGGACCTTCAAGGTCGTATTAGTGATTTTGAAGAGCGTGTTAAGTTGGTCAGACAAGAATTGGAAGCCTGTGGAGCACATATACCGCTTGCACACCAGGCAAGTCTGGATGCGTTGTGCCAAGGTCTTGCTGCTCTTCAAATGACACAAGGCATGTTGAAACGGCAATTCCCAACTCTATTCACTTCCTAACGGCAAGCTTCGATGTGAAAAACCCGGTGTGCATTAGCACAAAGGCGATACCGGAACATCCAAATTCGCCACCTTTCTTGAACTGATCTCCAGCTGAGGTCAATCCAAGCAAAGATTCTCTTTCCCCTCGATATTACGTAATATCGAGGGGGTGCGTTAACACTCGGAGAAAATTTTCTTACTTCAGTGGGTGCTGCCGGTGATGCGCCAGGGGCGCAGCCAGACGCCAAAGCGATGGAAAAACCGCCGCGGCAGCAGATTTAAAGCCGCCTCCCGCAGATACACCGGCACGCTGCGCCAGAAGCCTGGGTAATCGTGCCGATACAACCACGCCGTTTTCAGAAAAGAAATAAACTGCGTCCACCGGTTACGGCTGGTCACCCCGCCCTGGTTGAGCCGTTGCTTAACGTATACATCCGGCAGGTTCGCCAACTGCCAGCGCTTGCCAATGCGCAGCCAGAGCTCGTAGTCCTGCGCGTAGCGAATATTCGGCCCATAGGGCCCTACTTCGCGCAGCGCCGCACGCCGGATCATCACACCTGAATGAACAAAATGGTTACGCCGCAGCAGCGTCTGCCGAATTCCCGCGTCGTGGGTCGGCACACGCCACCAGTACAATCCCCAGCCCGTGCTGCTCACCACAACATTTTGTGTCCCCACCAAACCAACACGCGGGTGTGCGAGGAGAAAATCGACCTGCTTGGTCAATTTTTCGTTGCCCACCCAAATATCATCATCATCGATCCGGGCGATAAATTCGCCGCGTGCCGCCACCAGCCCCCGGTTGAGTGAGCGCGTTAGCCCCAGCGGCTGGTCGTTATGCAGGAATCGAATTCGCCGATCTTTAATTCCAGCAACAACCTGAGCTGTTGTATCGGTCGATGCGTCATCAATGATAACTAACTCAAAATGCTCATAGCTCTGCTTCAACACACTGGCAACCGCCTGGGCAATCAACCGCTCTCCATTCCGCGTTGCCAGTAGTACCGTAACCAGCGGCTTGCCCATGCTCATACCTCCATACTACCATCGTAGCAGCATGACTACCCAGTACGACGCTCGCAGCGGCCGCTTAGTGATGCGGCAGCAGGCTCCCACGGCTCTCTTTTGGGACTCGTTGTGGCAAGTAGACGATATGCGTCAGCAAATCGAAGAAGAAAGCCGCAATACATTTTACGTAGGTTTAACCAAGCGTTTTGTGCCGCCCGGTCCACACGTGCGCATGCTGGACGCCGGCTGCGGGCGCGGGGCAGTCGTCCTTAGCCACCAGCGAGAGGGCTACGATGCCTATGGCATCGATTTTGCGCAGCAGACGATCACTCAAGCCGAACAAGCATTCCCGGCTTTACAACTGTCAGTGGCCGATGTACGCAAACTACCGTTTCCTGATAACTATTTTTCAGCGTATTGGTCCCTCGGCGTCATCGAGCACTTTTTTAATGGCTACCAAGAAATACTGACTGAGGCCAGGCGCGTCATTGCGCCCGGTGGGTATCTGTTTATGACGTTTCCCTACTTAAACCCCCTGCGCAAATTGAAAATAAAATTACGCGCCTACACGAAAGCCAGCCAACCCCAAAAAGAACCCAGTGATTTTTACCAGTTTATCCTGAACTACCTCCACGTGCGCCACGACCTCGAAAAATTAGGGTTTCAGCTGCGGCATCAGCAAGCGGTCGACGGCCTCAAAGGAATAAGTACTGAAGTCCCGCTGGCGCGGCCAGCCTTGCAAAAACTGTTGCGTTCGCGTGGCAAGCTGGCGCGGGTCACCGGCGCAGCTATTACGGAGCTGGCGGCCCCCTTGGCCGGGCATATTATGCTGCTCGTCATGCAGCGTCGCCCAGACTAAGTGCTATGTATCGCTCGATCCTCGATACAATCGTTCGCCGGCTGCTGGCCTCATCTTGGCGAGTGCCAATATTAAAAGAGCTGCTCCGCGTCCAGTCATTTTTTGAGCGCTGGATTTCAACGTTCGCCGTCGAAAACGGTATGCACCCAAAGCATCGTTTAACCAAGTATCACGAATTTTTTATTAATAACCTTAACTCCGCCGATCACGTGCTGGACATTGGCTGCGGCTATGGCGACGTCGCGTTCGACGCGGCCCAGGTTGCGGCCTCCGTCACCGGCATCGATTTCGACGAAGCCAGCATCGCTGAAGCTCGGCGCCGTTACCAGGCTGCTAATCTTACATTCCTCGTTGGGGACGCGGTAACGCACCAGTTTAACCAATCGTTCTCGGTTATTATTATGAGCAATGTCCTGGAGCACATCGATAATCGCGTTGGTCTCCTGCAAAAGATAAAAGCACTGGCCCCAAAATTGCTGCTCCGCGTGCCCATGCTCGACCGGGATTGGCTGCCGCTCCTCAAGCAGGAACTAGGGCTCGATTATCGCCTCGACCCAACCCATCGGATTGAATACACCGAGGCAATATTTCGTCAGGAACTCGCCAATGCTGGATATACAATCAAGCACCTGCACGTTCGCTTCGGCGAAATGTACTGCGTGGCCACAGCCGCATGAACATCCTGGGAATTTCCGCGTACTACCACGATAGCGCCGCCTGCCTCGTCCAAGATGGCCAAATCATCGCCGCAGCTCAGGAAGAGCGGTTCACTCGCCTCAAGCACGACGCCCGCTTTCCAAGCAAGGCTGCTGCTTATTGCCTCAAGGAGAAAAACCTGACGATCAATGACATAGACATCGTCGCTTTTTACGACAAGCCGCTGCTTAAGTTCGAGCGGCTGCTGAGTACATACCTAGAATTCGCGCCACGCGGCATCCAATCATTCCTGGCCGCCATGCCGGTGTGGATCAAAGAGAAATTATGGATCAAGGATACTATCAACCAGCACCTGCAATACACAGGAACCATTCTTTTCCCAGAGCACCACGCTTCCCACGCCGCCTCCGCCTTTTTCCCCTCTCCGTTTGAACAAGCCGCCATCCTTACGGTCGACGGCGTCGGCGAGTGGACGACAACAAGCTACGGCCAAGGTCGCGGCAGCAACATGAAGCTCCTCGCTGAAATTCGCTTTCCACATTCCCTCGGCCTGCTTTACTCAGCATTCACCTATTATCTGGGCTTCAAGGTGAACTCTGGTGAATACAAGGTCATGGGACTCGCCCCGTACGGCCAGCCAACCTACGCTAATCGGATCAAAGAAAATTTGATCGATATCAAGGCCGACGGATCGTTCCGCCTCAACCTAAAGTACTTCAACTACCTGGCTGGCCTCACGATGACGAATCGTCGTTTCGACCAGCTCTTCGGCGGTCCCCCGCGCCGGAGCGACGATGAGCTCAGTCAGCAACACCTTGATCTCGCCCGGTCTATCCAGGTTGTTACCGAAGAAATAATGATCAAAATGGCGCGAACGATTCACCAGCGCACCGGAGAAAAATATCTATGCCTGGCTGGCGGCGTCGCGCTGAACTGTGTCGCCAATAGCAAAATTCTGGAGCACACATCTTTCAAGGACTTGTGGATTCAGCCCGCCTCTGGCGACGCTGGCGGCGCCCTCGGTGCCGCGCTGCTTGCCTGGCATCAGCAGCTCAACAAACCCCGTCAGCCACAAAAACCAGATGCTCAAGCAGGCTCGCTCCTCGGGCCCTGTTATACTGACTCAGAAATTCGCCAGTTTCTCCAGGCAAACAATATTCCCCACCGCGAGCTGCCGGAAAAAGAGCTCATTGAAACCGTAGCCGATCTCCTCGCCACCGAACAAGTCGTTGGCTGGTTCCAGGGCCGTATGGAGTATGGCCCCCGTGCCCTCGGCAACCGCTCGATCCTAGCCGACGCCCGCTCCAAGACCATGCAGCGGCAGTTAAACCTGAAAATAAAATTCCGGGAAAGCTTTCGGCCTTTCGCGCCAGCCGTACGGGAGGAGGATACGCATCAGTGGTTCGATCTGGATCGGCCCAGCCCGTATATGCTTTTGGTCGCACCTGTCAGGGCCAGCCATCGCCGGCAACCCATTCGTGCGACGAGCGGCGTGAATAAGGTCAATGAAATTCGCTCGTCGATCCCGGCCGTGACGCACCTCGACTACTCCGCCCGTGTTCAAACCGTCAACCGCGATGTAAACCCTCGCTTTCACCAGCTGCTGTCGGCGTTCGCGCATAAAACAGGCTGTCCGGTCCTCATCAATACCTCATTCAATGTTCGCGGAGAGCCGATTGTCTGCACACCAGAGGACGCGTATCGCTGTTTCTTGCGAACAGACATGGATTACCTCGCCTTGAATAATTTTCTTCTGTCAAAGCACCAGCAGCCTGCCAGGGCTATTTCGCAGGCACGACAGGAAAAATTCGCACCCGACTAGCAAAATATGCCTAAGGATGAAGTAACACAATTTAGCCATACAGTGGGAATAGCATTCTGCCTGCTGGGAACGCTGCTGCTCTGGCGAGAGCGCTCGCTCGGCTGGCTACTACTCTTAGCTGGCGTGGTGCTATTTCTCACTGGCCTGCTGGCCCCTGCTGCTCTGCAACCCGTTTACCGGGCCTGGATGGGCGTAGCCCGCCTACTGGGAGAGATCATGAGTCGGCTGATACTCGCCATCGTGTACTATGTAATCGTGATGCCTATTGGAATCTTAGCCAAAATCGCTCGCAAGAAATTCCTGTCAACCAACATCGATACCGCAGCGCCCACCTACTGGCAACCTCGAGAGAAAAAAGACGGCAACTATGAACGACAATTCTGACCCTCCCGCGCCACGCGCACCGCTCAAAACGATCACGTTCGCACTTGTCCCCTTGCTCGTACTTACCCTACTTGTCGAGGTTGGGCTGCGCGTTATCCACTTTCACATCGTTCACCGTGAGCCGCTCGCCATCGTTGCCGCTTTCAAGACCGCCAAACGCTCAGTGTTGCTCCGCCAGGCGGGCCGCGAGGATACTGCCTCACTTGGCGAGTTGCGCCACGCGCTTTTTTCGCCGCTCGGCGCCCCGCTGCGCAACAATCTCTATGAGCAATATGAGGAGCGCTTTCAGGCGCTGGCTGCAGAAACAAACGTAATCAACTCGAAACTTATTATACTCTACATCCCGCAAGACAATTCAAGTCCCGATAACGAGTCAGTTGAGCTGCGCGTATTCTACAAACACCTCGCCGAAAAATATCAAATCGATTTTATTGATCTAACTGATCAGTTGTTCCGCCACCCCAAGCAAACGGTTTATCTCCTGCCGACCAACGGCCACATTTCTCGTTTTGGCAATCAGGTAGTCGCTGAAGCGTTGAGCGAATACCTGAATAAGCACAACGATGTTCGCGCACAGCACATGTTTACCGAACGACCCGTGCTATTTGGCGACCAGCCGCCAGGCCGTGATGAGATCCGCTATGATCACCCCGATCTGCCGTATCGCCTCATCACGAATAGCCAGGGTTTGCGGAACACCGCCGACGTTTCGTTCCCCAAGAGCAAGCAGCGTATTCTGATCCTCGGCGATTCGTACACGTTCGGGCCCTATCTGCCCAACGCGGATACGTATCCCGCTCAACTGGAGCGCCTCAATCCGGACCGCGAAGTGCTTAACGCCGGCGTCGCCGGCTACACGATTACCGATGAGGTAGGGCTGTTTCAGGAGCGAGCAAAATTCACCCAGCCCGACATTACGATTTTACAAGTCCTCGATAACGATATTTTTGGGCTGTTTTTTAAGCTCAAGAACCAATACGACCGCAAAGGCCACGTCTATCCGCCATCCCCCCTTGAAGAAGAATTCCTCCGCGCCGCTGCGCGCAAGTAACGAACCCAAAAGGCGAGGAGAGCGAGACACGCAACGGCCGATACAGCCGCGCCGACAACAAACGAAGTGGGTAAAAAG
>DATDVI010000020.1:0-4327 GCA_035290125.1 Candidatus Anderseniibacteriota bacterium | reverse complement strand
GGCGCGCGCCATGGGCCGCGCACCGAACTCTGGGTGGTAGCCAATACTCACGAGATAATCGATCACCTCGTCGGTCACGGCAACCGTGACACCGTGCTCCGCGTCAAGGCGCTGGTTGAGCGCGCGCAGCATGAGCCGCGCGACCTGGCGAATATGGTCTGGTGTTAGCGGCGTATACGTGATCACGGCATCAAAGCGGTTCAGCAATTCCGGTCGCAAAATGTTTTGTTCCAGAATGTGATCTTTCAGCGTATTTTCAAAACCCTCCGGTATCTGCCCATTCTTGGTGTGGCGCCGGATCAACTCGGCACCGGCATTGCTGGTGGCAATAATAATGGCGTGCTGAAAGGAAAAATGCCGGCCGCTGGCATCGGTGAGGTGGCCCTCGTCTAGTACCTGCAAAAAGAGCTGGTGCACACGCTCGTCGGCTTTTTCGAATTCGTCGAGCAGCAGCACCGTGAACGGATGTTCGGCAATCAGCGATGTCAGGCGCCCCACGGGGTTGGCAGCGCTGCCAATCAGACGACTGACCGCATCGGCGCCTTGGAACTCCGACATATCGAGTCGAATCATGTGGTCGGCTGAGCCGAAGTAGGCGTAGGCCAGCGTTTTAGCTGTTTCTGTTTTGCCGACACCGGTGGGCCCCAAAAAGAGGAATGTGCCGATGGGCCGATCGGTGCGGCGGATTTCCGCCCGTGCTCGGATCATCGCTCGAGCGAGTGCTTTAACCGCTTTCTCTTGATTAATTAACCGCTCGTGCATGAGCGCCTCTAAGTTCAGTAGCTGCTCTTTTTCCCGCTTTTTCAGGCTGCCAATATTTACGCCTACTTTGCGGGCAATGACTTTATGAACGTGCTCGGGCAGCAACTGGCGGGCACTGGCGCCCTGCGCCGTGACAATGGCTTCTTCTAGGAAATCGAACGCCCGCTCAGGAAACGGCACGTGCGGCAGGAGCGAGGCAGTGTCTTCAACGACGCTGCGGATCGTCTGATACGGAATAAAGAGTCGCGCCGCGTGCTCAATCGCCGGCAGGCTCAGCGCCAGGCGCTGCAACGTTGCTTCAACTGAGAGCGAGAGGACGACTACCACTTCAAAGTATTGGTTCAATTGATCATTGCTCTTGAGACGCAGGTGATAATCGGCCAGGGAGGTCATAACGACCACCCGAACGGTGCGGGAAGATAAAAACGGAATGAGAATATCGGTCAGATCGAGCCGCTCCTCCCCACTGCGGCCCAGTACGCTACTCAAGCCATCGAGGACGGCGATAATGTTGCCGGCGCGCTCCATTTCCCCCAGCGCGTGCGAAACAACTGCCAATTGCGAGGCGTCTGAGGAAGCTTGGGCCACGAGCTCCCCTACGTTGATATAGATAACGCGCTCGCCCCGCAGTGCCCGGTGGGCTGTGCCGGCTTGAATGCGGGCGGCCAGATGGCGAATGATGCCGAGCTGGCCCGCGCCGGGGTCGCCCGCTACGAGCACGTTGCTCTGTCGCTGGCGAGCGAGACTATTAATTAACGTTTCTAGTTTTTCTTCGTGGCCAAAGATACTGTCATCCCAGACGCTGCCGCGAGGAATGCGGGCAAACCGATCAACAAAGGGTGTATAGCCGGCCGCCCAGGAGAGGCCAATGCCGCTAAAGGCGAGTAAGTTGTTTTCATCCCACCAGCGCTGAGCGGCGCGCACGGAAGCGATCCGAGCACTTTCCCACCACAGGGCAAAGTGAATATCTTTTTCGGTGAGGTTATGTTGGCGCAGGTACGCCTGCAGCTGCGGTCGGAGCATGAGCGCTCCCCAGGCATGGGCGGGGGTAATAGATTCGGCACGCAGGTGGGAGGCGACACTCAGCATGTCCTGCGCAAAATCAGCCCAGGTGAGCTCGGGAATGGCGTGTTCGCTTACGGCAACGGCCGTTTGCTGCGCATCGAGCTGTAAGCGGCGCAGGAGGTGCTTCAGATACGGCGAATAGATGAGGGAATTCGTGCACAGGCGCAGTGATTTTTCCTCGTCGCCACGGCTCTGGCGTCCGAGGGAAGCAAGTAACGTAAATGAAGCGGCGGCGGCAACATTAACCGGCTGGGCTGGGCGCACTCGTGAGACCAGCTGGTGCACCGTGCGATCGGGCGGTAGGTAGGGGTAGTAGGTGGCACCATAGATGAGGGCCAGCAGGACACCGGTACACAAACTGGTGGATATCGTGGCGACGGCAATGGCCCAGGGAGCGGTGCTAAAGAATATGATAATCAGCCAGCTTATAATTGTGGCTAGGCCCGCCGTTCCCGCAAGGCCGCGGGTGAGCGGCGAGACCAGCAGCGCATGATCCCGGATCACGTGGTAGCGGTAGCGCGGATTATAGTGGTACATAGGTGGAAAGAGCAAGGCCGGTGGCCACACCAACGATGACCAGCGCCGGCCAGGCAATAAACGCCGGGATGAGGATGGCAACCAGCGCCAGAAAAACCAGCTCAATAGTGAGCCAGAGCACCAGGGCACTGCTGCGCACCAGCAGGCCAATGCCGCGCGAAAGTAGATTCCACAGGATCGTGAGACCAAACTGGCTTAGTGTGCCCCCGTGGAAACTAATCGTGTCGCGGTGCCAGGGTGCGAGCAGCGTGCGCAGCATAACCGGTACTGAAAATAAGCGTACTAGGGCGCGCTGCAGATTCCAGGTGACGTGCAGGAGCCAGCGGGGTGCGAGGAAGAACTGCCAGTAAACGTAATCAACGAGCATGCTGTTACTATAACATGCGACGACCCTCTCCGGCTCCCCTAACCCCTCCTAACCTCCCCTTGTCAAGGGAGGCACTTAGACATGCAGCTATGGATCAAAGATGTTGATCGCAAGAGCACTAAATTAATGCTCCCCCTGCTCCGCCAGCTGGCGGAGGGGAGCTAGGGGGGGGTTGGCGGGGTCGTCGTTACTTCAATTCTACTTTCCCGCCGGCGGTTTCGATTTGCTTCTTCATTTCCTCCGCCTCTTCCTTGGGAACGTTTTCTTTAATCGTGGCCGGCGCTTTGTCGACGAGGTCTTTCGCGTCTTTCAGGCCTAATTGCGTCAAAGCACGGACTGCTTTAATAACAGCGATTTTCTGCGAACCGGCAGCGGTCAGTTCAACGTTGAACGAGCTTTTCTCAGCGGCTGGCGCGCCCTCCTGCGCTCCGCCCGCTGCGGCGAGCGTAGCTACGGCGGGCAAGGCAGCCGAGACGCCAAACTTCTCCTCGAGCACTTTCACCAGCTCGGAGAGTTCGAGCACCGACATTTCCTCGATCGTTTTCACGAGGTCTTTAAATTTCTTCGGAACCTCTGCTTCTTTTTTGTCCTCTGTTTTTGTTTCAGCTTTTTCCTCGGCCATAGTGAGTAGTTAGAATTAATAATAAAGGATTACGCTTTTTTCTCTTGAATTGCCGCCAGCACTTGCACCAAGCTGCGCTGCGCCCCGGACAGCACGGTGGCCAGGCCCCGCACCGGGCCAACCATGACGCTGAGCAATTGCCCCAGGAGCTGATCGCGGCTGGGCAGTTTGGCCAGGTTAATCACTTGCTCGAGCGTGAGCAGCTCGCCCTCGAGCGCGCCGGCGAGCAGTTGAATGTTCTCGGCGTGGTCTTTAGCAAAATCGTGGATGGCTTTGGCGGGAGCAACCGTATCACTACCCCACGCCACGGCGACTTGCCCCGTGGCGGCGAGGGGGTCAAATGGCAGATTCACGTTCGCCAACGCGATTTTCAGCAAGCGCTTCGGCACCACCCGGATCGATCCACCGGTGGCGTGGAGTGCAGTGCGCAGCGTGTTGAAATCGCTCATCGTTAAACCATCGTAGGCAACAAACACGACCGCCGTGGCTCCGGACAGGCTCGTTTCAACTTCTTTGACGCTGGTTTCTTTTTGTTGTCGAGTTAGAGGCATGCAATTATCTTCACCTTACCCGCCTACGCTTCCGCCAAATGGCGGAGCTTCGGCGGGTTGTTTATTCTCTCGGAATTCGTGGCCTGGCATTCGCCAGGCGCACTCATTCCGGAGAAAAACAAAAAAATCTGCGGCCATCCGCAGACAAAGAAAACCAGTTAACTTCGGTTATCTCCTGCCGCGGTCTTAATGAGCCACGGGTCTTGGGATGACAAAGTCTTTATCGCACAGGCTAGAAAAAAATGCAACTTCTAGCGCAGGTACTTGGCTTTGTTGAGATTGTGCTCGTCGAGCGTTTTGGAAAAAATGGTTTGCCCCTCGGGGGTCGACAGGTAGTAGTAGTACTCCGATGGCGTCGGGTTCACGGCCGCCACAATCGCCCGCACGCCAGGATTGCTGATGGGACCTGGCGGGAGCCCGGCG
>DATDVI010000019.1:0-3494 GCA_035290125.1 Candidatus Anderseniibacteriota bacterium | reverse complement strand
TCCCCGTAGGCCGCAGTAAGCGCCGACTTAACTTTTTCTGTCGCGCTGCCCGGCAGAAAAATCAGAGTACGAATATTGGCTGCGGGCTCCGCCCCCGCCAACTCGTCGAAGATAAGCGCCTTATCTCCCCCGCCTAGAATATGGACGATCCGCCGGCCTGCCAGCGACTTCAGCGCAGCAATTGTCGCGTCCGGCATCGTGGCAGCGGAATCATTAATGTAGATAACTCCATCCAGCTTCCTGACCGCCTCCAAGCGGTGCGGCAGGGGTGGCAACTGTTCGAGCGCGTACTTGAGGCGCTCTGGTACCGCGCCGGCCAGGCTGGCAAGCAGCAATCCCGGCAAGACATTCCGCCGTGCGTGGTCTCCAGGCATGTGAACAGACGACAGATCGAATAGCACTTCCTCTGCCTCCTTTGCTCGTATCGTAATCATTCCTTCACGCACAAAGATGCCATCCCCTTCAGGCAAGTCTCGCAGCGAAAACCACATCACGCTCCCCGGCGCTTCCCCCGCCCACCCCGCCACCTTTGGATCATCCGTATTAAGCAGCAAGCGTCCGCCAGAATCTTGATGCAGCATGATCGCTTTCTTCGCCTGCGCGTAGTCCTCAAAAGAAGAGTATGTATTTAAATGATCGCGGTAGAGCGATGTCACTACCGCGGTGGGGGGACTGATTCGGCGCTCGGCGAGCGCTTCCAGACGCCAGCTCGATAATTCAAAAACAATCGTAGTTTTGGGGGTTATGCTCTTGAGTTCAGCCAGTGGCGAAATGCCGTCCGTACCAACTTCGATGACACTCTTCAGACCAGCTGCTTCCTTCAGTAAGCGGGTGATCGCCCTCGCGCACGTCGTCTTACCCTTGCTGCCGGTCACGCCAATAATATTCCGGCTCGGGCACGCCGCAAAAAACAAACTGCTGTCCATCTCGATCGGCACCCCGGCTGCCTGGGCAATCTGGAGGTACTTCGAATCTCGCGGCACAGCCGGGTTGCGCACGACTAAATCTACTTCACGAAAGTCTGCGTCGCGATGTTCACCCAAAACAAATTCCACCCCAACCAGATCGCGCAGTTTTTTAACGGACGCCCGCAGCTCATCGGCGCCTTTCAAATCAGTTGCCGTGACGCGGGCCCCTTGTTCAGCCAGCCAGCGGACAGTTCCGATTGCACCGCCATGCAATCCCAGACCCATAACGGTTACGCGCTTGCCCGCGAGCGAAAGAGGCGTATGCATAAGCATTCAGTGTAACTTTTGACCCTCTGCCTGCCCACTTGACTAAAGTACTATAATAGAGTATAATTAGAATCCGTGTCTTAATAACTCCCGCACCTTCCAAATAAGGAAAACCTATATGTTACTTGAAAGCCAGCTTTTAGCGCTGCTCGATTCAGACCAACATGCGATGCACATTTTGATGCCCGTGGCTTACAGGGCACTTGTGCAAGTAAACACAGAAGCTGCGAGGCGACTCATGAGCGAGTTTTGCTGGATCGGAACTGATCGAGTAAGTGAGCAAGCCGCCCAGGGACTCTGGCTTGCGGTTCTCCACTCTGACCAGGACGTCGAGTTTCAGCAAGACGCTCTCAAAAAGCTGCAGGTAGCAGTACAGCTTGGCAATGCCCCTAAGTATCAACTTGCGTACCTCACTGATCGCATTCGGCGCAACCTCGGGCGGCCTCAGCTTTTCGGCGTCTACCCATTTATTCAGAAAGAGCGCGACATATTTGCACCGGCTGAGATCGAAGACGAAGAGCACGTCGAGGAGAGATGGCGAGAGTATGGTCTTGGTCCCCACTTAGGTGCCGAGTCGTTCGCTCACTATTGCGTCCAGAAGCTGGAGCAGCTGATAGCATGTCTAGAGGCTGAAGCCACCAAAGCTGGTCCGAAGAAAACATAAAATTTCTGTACTCAAACACCTGATGCCTAATGTCAGGTGTTTTTTCTTGTCCTAATTCCCCATGCCGAGCAGACCAACCACCAAGCCAGTGCCGGCCGAGACGGCAGATACAATCCAAAAGCGCATGGTGACCTTTGTTTCCGGCCAGCCTTTTGCTTCGAAATGGTGGTGGATGGGCGCCGACAAAAAGACTTTCTTGCCGCGCAGCTTTTTCGAAAGCACCTGAATAATAACTGAGCCAGATTCAAGGACGAGCGGGAAGGCAATAATCGGCAACACCAAGGCGGAGTTCGTCAGCATGGCGATAACGCCCAGCGTCGTGCCCAGGCTCATCGCGCCGGTATCCCCCATGAAAAAGCGAGCCGGGTAGACGTTAAACCATAGAAAAGCCAGCAGCGCGCCAACAATTGACGCGCAGAACATTGCTAATTCAACCCGGCCGATCGCAAAGGCGAGAGCGGTGTACGCGGCAAAGCAAAACATTAAGATGCCGCCGGCTAAGCCGTCGAGACCGTCCGCTTCATTCACCGAAAACGCAGTGGCGACAATCACGAACAAAAAGAGCGGTATGTACCACCAACCGATCTCAAAATCACCCACGCCCGGTATGTGGATAATGCTCCATTCCAATTTGAAGAAGAACCACCAGGCGCCAAAAGCGGCGACGACGGTATAGAGCAGCAACCGCTGCTTTACTCCAATTCCCCCGCCGGCCGGCCCGATTCGCACCACATTGAGGTAGTCGTCAATTAACCCGACAAGAGCGGAAGCAACCAGTGCTCCCAGTGGCAACAGTGTCTGCGGTCGGGTCAGAAAATTGAGACTTTCGGTAATGCGGGTCGGATGAATGGCATGGGCGAGACTAAAAAGCAGCGCCAACAGGAGTACCGTACCCCAAATAATAATCCCTCCGCCGACTGGTGTTCCCGCTTTGCCGGCGTGCAGGGTGGAATACAGCGGCGTGCTACCAGTGGCGCGGATAGTTTTGCCAAAGCGGTATTTATAGAGAAAGTGCGTGAGCGTTGGGGTCAAGGCGAAAGCAACTAGGAACGTAATCATGGCCATGACGAAAACACGAATGACGTCGATAACTTGTTCCGGATTGGCAAACGTTGCCAGCATTACGGCCAGGTATAGTTACGCTTTATCCACTCAACCAGCGTCTTAATGTCCTGAAAGCGGTCGTTGCTTCCCAAGACGAGCGCGCCAATCCGCTGGCCTTGGTCGCCATATGTCAGGACAACGATGTTTTGGCCAGCGGCAGGCGTGTAGCCAGTTTTGGCTGCCAGCACCGGGAAGTAGGTACCAAGCAGCTTGTTCGTGGAGGTGTATGAACGCACGCTGCCCTCACGCGTTCTTAAGCTCCCGCCTTCGCTGGCCAGCATGGTGCGCAGTGTCTGATCTTTGAGTGCCAACCGAAACAGTCCCTTTATATCGTTGGCCGTCGAAAATTGTTCGCCGCCCTCCAGGCCGGTAGCGTTACTGACCTGGGTATCAAGGAGACCGTGGCGCCGAACAAAGTCGTTCGTCAAATTGGCAAACGCTGCTTCATCGCCGGCGGCCGCATATGCCAGCGTTGTTAAGGCGTCATTAGC
>DATDVI010000018.1:0-4816 GCA_035290125.1 Candidatus Anderseniibacteriota bacterium | reverse complement strand
CTGCACGCCGCCCTTGGTAATGCCCGCCGCCTTGGCGACTGCGTCAATGGTCAGCGCGGCAGCGCCCTGCCGATTGACGATGCCCTCGGCCACATCCAGCAACGCTTCGCGATCGATCGTCTTCTTTCTGCCCACCGACGCCCCTTTTAATTCAATACGTATGTATTTATATTCTGCCGGAACAACCACGCTCCAGCCAATCGCGCTGCCACCCGCAACCTGAAGGATCGACTCGTGAAATCGCCTCTTCGCTGGCTGGTGCTGGGCATCCTGTCCAGCGCGCTGCTGCTGATCGTCATCGACATGACGGTAATCTACCTCGCCCTGCCCAGTCTGACCTACGAGCTGCGTGCCACGGCCAACGAAAAACTGTGGATCGTCAACGCCTACGCTCTCACCGTTGCCGGCCTGCTGCCGGGCATGGGAGCGCTGGGTGACCGCTTCGGCCACAAGCGGATGTTCGTCGCCGGGCTGGTGGTGTTCGGCCTGGCCTCCCTCGGCGCCGCCTTCTCGCCCAGCCCAGCGCTGTTGATCGCGGCACGCGTCACACTCGCGGTTGGGGCGGCAATGATGATGCCGGCGACCCTGGCGATCATCCGCCATGTTTTCGACGATGATCGCGAGCGCGCCCTGGCGTTCGGCATCTGGGCGGCGATCGCCTCCGGTGGTGCAGCCTTCGGGCCGGTGGTCGGCGGTGTGCTGCTCGAACACTTCTGGTGGGGCTCGGTGTTCATCATCAATGTGCCCATCGTCCTGCTCGCTTTGGTTCTCGCCTTGCGCTGGGTGCCAACCAGGCCCGGCAATCCCGAGCGGCCGTTCGACCTGCTCGCCTCGCTGTGGATCATGGGCGTCCTGGTCGGCCTGACGCTGGCCATCAAGGAAGCCGGCAAGGCCGACTTCTCGCTCCTGCAAGCCGGTGTGGCGGCAATCGCGGCAGTAATCTGCAGCCTGGCGTTCCTGCGACGTCAGCGGCGAGCGACGACTCCCATGATCGACTTCACCCTGTTCCGCGACCGCAGTTTTTCTGCCGGTGTGGCCACCGCGCTCATCGCTTCCGCTGCACTGATGGGTATGGAACTGGTGGTCAGCCAGCGTCTGCAACTGGTGGTAGGCCTGTCGCCCCTGCAGGCGGGTCTGACCATCCTGCCAATCCCCCTCGGCGCCTTCATTGCCGGCCCGCTGGCGGGGCTGGCACTGCCGCGCCTGGGCGCCGAACGCATTCTCAGTGCATCACTGGGCCTCGCCGCAGCCGGAGCCCTGCTCTACCTGCTGGGCTACAGCGCCGCGTACTGGATTCAGCTGGTCTCGTTCGCCCTGCTCGGTTTCGGCGTCGGTGCGGCAATGACGGCCGCCTCCAGCGCCATGCTGCTGCATGCTCCGCCAGACCGCGCCGGCATGGCCGCTTCGATCGAGGAGGTTTCGTACGAACTCGGCGGCGCATTCGGCATCGCCGTGCTGGGCAGCGTGATGTCGGCGGTTTACACCCGCGCCTTCGCTGCCCCTGCCAGTGTGGACGTCCCGGCACTGGCCCGTGACAGCCTGGACGGCGCGCTGATCGCCGCCGAGTCCCTGCCCGACAGCGTCGCTGCTCAGCTCATCGGCGTGGCACAAAGTGCGTTCGACAGCGCATTCGTGACGGTCATGATCCTGGTCGCCGCCCTGCTGACAATGGCCGCACTCGGCATCGCCCTGACCGCCCGAAGGGCTCGGTAGCCCAGCCGCCACGCCAACAGCGCTCATAAACGAAAAAGCCCGCATCGCTGCGGGCTTTGAGTTCTGTGGTGCCGGAGACAGGAGTCGAACCTGCGACCTTCGCATTACGAAAGATCAGCACCTGTGATCGCTAAAGCTGGAAGCCTGTAATTACGGGGGTTTCAGAGGAGCCATTTCTTGGCTAGCATCCATTGCACGGCAAATTGAAGCCCTTTTGGGACACCGCTTAGGCAGGACGCTTTCGATGCTATACGCAGCCGGTGAGGTTATAGAAATTGGCCACTCGGTGACCATCGAGCATGGCCGAACGCCAGGGACTGTACATAGCGTCATCGACAATCCGCAGCTGATGGATGAATGGAACGTCAGCGAGCCCGGTGCGCTGATCGAGGCAGAGCCGTTCGGCCTTGTATTCTGTTCTCAAAGCAGCACAGCTTCTCTAATGCGTCTGTCAAGGAAGGCCATGCACACTCCTCCCCACCCAGGTAGCTTCATCACCGATATCTACCTACAGCCGAACGGCATCAGCGGGCGTGAGCTGGCGGAAAAACTAGGCGCTGCCCTCTCCACCCTAAGCCGCGTCTTGAAGGGCACCAGCCGCGTTACGCCGGAGTTGGCGCTGCGGTTATCCGTAGCACTTGGCCGCTCGCCTGAAAGCTGGCTGGCAATGCAGAATGCTTACGATCTGTGGGTTGCTCGACAGCATGTGGAGCTGCAGCATGTTGGCAAGCTGGCTATTGAATGAACGGGTCGAACTATGACATTTGAGTTGCTTGTCGATGTTGTGGCACCGTTGGCTGAGCTGAAACGGAATCCGATGCGTGTTATCCGTGAGAGTGCTGGCGAAGCAGTATTGATCCTCCACCGGAACAAGCCGGCCTTCTATGTCGTTCCGCCAGCGCTATACGAAGCGATGTTCAAGGTGAGCAATGATGGCGGCATAACTGAATTAGTACGTGCACGACATACCGGTTTTTCGAATGACTAGCTACGGATAGCTGATCGCGCAATCTGAATACGTGATATAGAAATCTTCCGTTCCCTGCCTAGACCTACCAGACCTGTTATGACATTTCTTGTGCAACACCTCAACGTCAACCCTGAAGATCTTGAGCAGCTTGGAACAAAAGAGAAATTTTGGTTTCGCTTTGAAGACAATCCTGAAAGGCATCTTTTTAAATACTCCAGAGAAAACACCGGAGAGCATTGGTCAGAGAAGGCAGCAGAACAAATATGCGAAGTCTTAGGCATTCCACATGCCACGTACGAAATTGCCACAATGAACGGTCGCTTCGGTGTTATTAGCAAGAATATCATTCCAGAAAACTGCCGAATGGTCATGGGAAACGAAGTGCTTCATAAAGACAGCCCTTCAATCTATCCAGAACCGGAACTACAGGCCAAACAATTTGTCAGAATAAAGGAGCATACAGTTAGCAGAGTTCTCGGATGCCTTGATAAGGCTAATACACTCCCTCCACCCAACTGGAAAGTAGGAGAAAATCTAAACGCAGGAGATATTTTCTGCGGGTATTTGATGCTTGACGCATTAATAAGCAACCAAGATCGACACCACGAGAACTGGGCAATTTTTGTAAATAACGAGACTCAAGAAAGATATCTTTGCGAAACATATGATCATGCGGCCAGCCTTGGCAGAGAGCTGTTAGATTCTGAAAGACAAGAGCGACTTACAACAAAAGACAAAAATCGAACCTTAGAATACTTTGTAAGAAAGGCTCGCTCCGAGATTTTTAAGCTAAAAAACGACAAGAAACCTTTACTTACAACAGATGCGTTCTTTTTAGCGGTAGAACATAGAGAAATAGCTAAAAAGCATTGGCTAAATAGACTGAATTCACTAACCACCACCGAAATACGTGCTATATTTGACAAAATACCAGCAGAAGTTATTACAGAAAAAAGCAGAGAATTTGCAGCAAAAATGGTAATTGAAAACCAAAAAAGGCTACTAGCAGATGACAGAGCATAATACAGTTTATTTGGCTTGGCAGGCGCCAGAAGCTAGAGACTGGCATGTCGTAGGCGCCTTAATTGAACACTCAGACAAGTATGTTTTCCACTATACTCAAGGTGCAATTCGAGCTGACAACTTTGTTCCTTTTAGTGGAATGGAAGACTTGAGAAAGTCATATATTTCTCGTGAGCTGTTCCCCCTTTTCCAAAATAGGCTCCTCTCTCATAGACGCCCAGAGTATCCCAGCTTTTTAAAATGGTTAGGCCTTAGTACAGCCGAAGCCACCCCAGCAAATATCCTTGCGCGCTCCGGCGGAACCAGAGGAACAGATCAACTCCAAGTATTCAAAAGAGTTGAGATTGATTCAACCGGGCACTATAAACACTTCTTCTTCCTGCATGGCCTTGGGTATCTTTCGAGCTCTGCACAGGAACGAGTAGACTCGCTAACGTCTGGCGAGGAGTTAGCATTGTGCTTAGACAATCAAAACAGCCATGACTCCAGCGCGGTTATTGTTCGAGCAAAAAACCCAGCCGAAATCATCGGTTACTGCCCAAGATATTTATCTAAAGATGTTCGCAAGCTCTTGGAAAAACCAAACGTATTAAGGGCGTCAATTGAAAGCATTTCAGCAGACGCCCCAAAAAATTATAGAGTAATGTGCAAAATTGAGGGCAACGCCCATAACCTAGTCTTTGACCAGGAAGATTATATGTTTACCGACTAAAGATAATTATTGAATGAAGGGGAGCCTTGGCTCCCCTTTTTTGGTGAGGCTTACTTTATTCGGAGTTTTTTACAAACCGATCTACTAGCAAACCATCGCCGGGCCGCTTCCGCTGTTATTTGCTGCCCGCGTCTTGTTCTGCCAGCTTTAGGTCCGCTTCGGCGTATGCCGGACTAATCTGGCCTTTGCTGAGATCTATTTCGCCTGTTCTCAGCCACAAGCTGTACTGCTGATATGCGTGCGCGATCACATCCAGCTCGATCGTCCGGACGTTGGCATCTGCTTTGTACCTGATGGTCTTAAGCCGTTCTTCTTTGATCCCAGTCGCCTGGGAGACAGCCTTATGCCCCAGCATATGCACAAGCGCTCTAACTCTGTCTTGAGTTAGCTCCATTTCT
>DATDVI010000017.1:0-13645 GCA_035290125.1 Candidatus Anderseniibacteriota bacterium | reverse complement strand
CCCGGTGCTCGCCGCGGTGCCCGCCGTAGCGGTAGGCTTTTCACAGTCCTGGTTGCTGGGAATTATTGTGCTCGGGTTTTATCTGCTGGTGCAGCAAGCAGAGAATAATGTGCTCGTTCCGGTCGTCATGCGCCGAGTGACAGGCTTGAACCCCCTGCTGACGATTTTGGCGGTGCTGCTAGGAGCGCGCTTAGCCGGGATGGTGGGAGTTATTTTGGCCGTACCGGCGGCGGTGGTGCTCAGCGCCTTTTTCAGCGACCTGGTGGCAGCGGATCAGGTTGAAGATCTAGCCGGGTGAGACCAGTGTTACAAGGATTGCGAGAGTGACCAGGATAATTTGAGAAGCGAGACCGCGGGCAACGTCCCGTGTCTCGTGCTGGATGCGATGGTGCAGCCAGAATGGGTGGTTCACGGTGCGAGGAAAACGGCGCGGATTTTTTTCGCCGCCGGCAATGACCCATAGCGAGTGCAGGACGTCGGGCAAGTTACCCCCCGCGATCGCTACCAGTACGGGCAGTGAGAATATCTCGGGTCCAACGAGCAGGGCAGCGAGCACTACGCCGCCGCCGACGTCGAGCGCGACTAAGCCGTAGGGAAAGCGCGGGTAATCGTTTGGATAAATATTCCAGTGCAGCAGCATGTCACATAGCAGATGCACGACGATAGCGCCCAAGAGAATCAACCAGGGATTTTCCAGGTAGATGCCCAATGGCAGACTGATGAGGGTATGGGCAAGTGAAAGCATGTTAAAAATTTTAAAGTGTACAGAGTATAGTACAACTATGATTGATAGTCATGCTCACGTTGCCTTTCGGCAATTTGATGAAGACCGCGAGGCGGTGATTGAGCGTGCGCGAGCAGCGGGGGTGCGCTGGGTAGAAGTCGGCACGGATCTTGGCCAGAGCCGAGCAGCTTTGGAGCTGGCTAAGCAGTATCCGGTAGATGTCATTGGGGCGACCGTTGGCATTCACCCCAGCGATGTGGCCGAAAGTGCCGATTGGCTAGCTATTCATGAGCTTCTGAAACATGAGCTTGTCGTAGCTGTTGGTGAAGTTGGTTTGGATTACTATCGTGGCGGCACGTACGACGAGCAGTTGCCGGTGCTCGAGCAATTCGTCCAGCTGGCTACTCAACACCAGCTGCCGATGATTTTTCATGTGCGCAGCGGGGAAAATGCCGATGCGCATGCCGACCTACTATCGTATTTGCAATCATTGCCGGTGCGGCAGCGTCCACGCGGTGTTATTCACACATTCAGTGGCACAGCCAAACAGGCAGAGCAGTACGTGGGGCTGGGGATGCATCTTTCTTTTTCTGGTGTGGTGACCTTTAAAAATGCTGGTGAGATTTTGGCCGTGGCGCAAACGATGCCACTCGAGAGGATGCTCATTGAAACCGATTGTCCTTTTTTAGCACCTGAGCCACATCGAGGTGCGCGGAACGAGCCAGGATATGTTGGCTTGGTCGCTGAGCAAATCGCTACCGGGCGAGGTGTGTCGGCCCAGACCATAGCCGAGGCGACGGAAGCGAACGCCTGGCGTTTTTTTGCTGGTCAGGGTTATACTAACTAGCGTATGACAGCCGACACGAGCGTAACGAAGAAGCGAACTATCCTGCTGGTTGAAGACGATAACTTCATCAGCACGGTGCTTGAGAAGCGGTTGAGCGAGCACTATGAGGTGATTTTAGCCAGCAGCACACGAGCAGCCGATGAGGCACTGGCCAAACAAACGGTTGATCTTATTCTGCTGGACATTGTGATGCCCGATGAAGATGGTTTTGCTTGGCTCAAGCGTGTTAAGACGGTTGGGGGCACGCACAAAAGCGTGCCGGTGATTATTTTGAGCAACCTTGATCAGCGCGAGGATGTTGAGCGCGGGCTGGCGCTGGGAGCTGAGGCGTACCTGGTTAAAGGCAACATGTTGCCCGAAGAAGTGGTGGAAAAAATTGAATCCGTGTTGAAAGGCTAAATTTCCGCTAAGACGTCGGCCAAGGACTGCGTCTTTGGAATTAATTCCTCGTGCAGCGGCAGGGTTAGGATGAACGTTGAGCCTTTGCCCTCCTGAGAGGAGAACTTCAGCTCGCCGCCATGGCGGCGAGCGATATTGCGCGCAATGAAGAGACCAAGGCCGCTGCCGTCGGTCTTTTTCTTTTTGGCATTCTCCGCTCGGTGGAATTGCGTGAAAATTTTCGGCTGATCGGCAGCGGGAATTCCGAGGCCGGTATCCTGCACGGCCGCCTCCACAAAGTTTCCCGTGAGCTTAAGCGTGAGCGTCACACGGCCGCCGGAGGGAGTGTAATCGAGGGCGTTATCCAGGAGATTGGTGAAGACCAGCCGCAGGTAATCCGGATCAGCCACAATCGCCAGGCGCTGGTCCAGTTGGCTGACGAGTTGGAGCGCAACTTCGCTCTGGCGGGCCCGGGTTTGGTAATCGTGGACAATGTTTTTTACCAGTTCGGCGAGCTTCACCGAGCGCAGCGAGAGACCAAATTTGCCCTCTTCCACTTTGGAAACATTCAGGAGGGAATCAACCATGTGCATCATGTTGTCGGTGGTTGTGGCGGCTTGCTCGATCGTTTGTGCTTGCTCCGCCGACGATAAGCTATCGCCTTTATCACGGATATAGTGCAGCGACCAGCGCAGTCCGGTGAGTGGCGTGCGAAGCTGGTGTGCCGCGGTGGAAATAAACTGAGACTTCAGGCGCTGCAGGGCGTCGTTGCGTGTTCGCGCTTCCCGCATTTTGCGGACCATGGTGTTGAACAGATTCGCCAGGGCGCCGAGCTCATCGCGCCGCCTGACGGTAAGCGCAACGGTAATGTCGTCATGGGCTAATCGATCGATTGCCTGCATGACTTCGCGGAGCGGCTTAGTAATGTGATGCGTGAGAACGTAGGCAATGGCAATGGAGAGTGCGATGGTAATAAGACTAATAATGAATAAGCCGGTGATTATCTGATCGCGGACTGTTGTGAGCTGATCTGGCGGGACCATGCTCTCGAGAACGAAGCGGTGTAACAGTGATGTCATGATCGCAACCAGGAGCGATACGCTGGCAGCTAAACCAACAAAAGCAATCAGGAGATGGCTGAACAGAGAGTGAGCGCGCGAAATTCTCATTGGTGGTAGGTCAGAAAATTTTTGAGATTGCTGTTGCTGCATATGGTGTCTGCAGAGAGTATATCATGATGCCGCCCATTTTTAAGTTATCCACACGAATTGGAGCAGGATGGTGTATACTTAGGGCATGGTTCTTACCATGATGCAGTTCGTAGCACTGACCGCGGGTGTAGATGCGGTCATTGCGTTCGTCGCCTGGCTCGTGTTGCGGGCGCGTTTGGGCCGCTCACTACCGCCCTCACCCTCGGCGCGGTACTTAGCACACTACTTGATCACCAGTGCTACTTTTCTGGCGCTAACGGCGGTGGCCATGGGTATGCTGACGGGTCCGCTGCAGATGACTGTTGTCTTCATTTCTGATATCGCGCTGTGGATCTCCCTGACCTTGTTTGTCCTACTGGTTGGTGTCGGCCGCTCAGCCACTGGGCGAACGGTTGCGCTCGTGCTGTTGTTGCTCTGTGCTTTTATGGGGAGTGCCTACCAGGTCTTTGGCTTTGTAGGCGTTACTCTCACCTTGGGTCCGGTGGCTACGTATATTTTGCAAAATATGGCGCCGCTCTTGATGTATGCGGTGTGGTTGCCGAGTGCGGTACTGTTCTTCCTGACAGCCATACAGACGAGTAACTCAGCCGTGCGTGCTCGCTCACTCATGTTCGCGATTGGCTTGCTGCTCATTACCTACTCGTGGGCGTCGCGGCTGCGAATTGTTTCAACCGAGCCCTCACTGACCGCCGTTATCATTGCCTCGATTATCGGTTTTATCTTACTTCTCGGTGGCATTATCTATCGGCCGCAGCAAGCGACAATCTCCGCGGCCCCAGCCTGGCGCCGCGCCTAAGCGGCTGAGAGGGCGATTGGAGGCTTTTTGCGCTGCTTGACTTTTGGCGGGATTTACCTATAGTAGAGGCGGTTCATTTCACTTGGGAGGTATAGATGTCGGCGCGTTGCTGGCGGTATATTTTCCCACTAGCTCAAGGAGATTGTCATGGCGGCGCAAAAATTTGCTGTCACCGGCGATCAGTATCGTGTTGTTGATCGGCGCATGCGCGACATTATGCGGCAGCTTGATGAGAAAGGTGGGTCTCCACTTGATCCTGACGTTCTCGCGAATGCATTACAGGTGATAATTGATGGAGGTGGTACTTCGCGAGCGCAAGCATTTCTCGGCAACCGCCAGGTCTTTCAGCTCCCCGATCGCCCCGGCGTGTTTAACCCTCACAAGTTCTTTGTAACTCGTGACGGCCTTTACGTCTCGGGAGACTTCCGAAGGCTCATCCTGCCGGCGGCTGCACCTACGAACGGCACACCCGCTTGCGAGATCGCCTCGTATGATTTAGTTCGCAATGCGAACGACCGTGAAATCCGAAGCGAGTTGCCCGAAGTCCATGTCTTTGAAGTCAGCGACCTGCTGCCACCCCTTGCCGGCATGATCGAGCGCCAGAAAGGTGGCGCGGCAGGACCTCTTCTCACCAATCGTTACGCGAACCTTTGCTACGTTCTTGTCAACGGTGCGGTCTTCGCGGTCATCGTTTGCTGGATTGCGATCGACCGGCGGTGGGGTGTCAGCGCCCGCCCGCTGTTCGACTCTCGCGGGGACGCCGGTAGTCGCGCCTTCTCCCGCACTGCTGCCGCTTAGATATGAGTCCTGCGGTCGCTTGGTATCTTTGTCCCTTGGACACTTGGAAATCTCCACGTGTTCGGGGGATTTTTTTATCTCAAGCTCTTGGTGTGATACGGTATACTGTTTCTATGTATACCCCCCAGGACATTGAGCCGAAGTGGCAGAGGCGGTGGGAAGAGGAAAGGGCTTTTGTGACCCCGGATATTCCGGGAGACAAAAAACACTACGTTTTGGACATGTTCCCGTACCCTTCCGGCGACGGGCTGCATGTGGGGCATGTGAAAGGATATATTGCGACAGACGTCTACGCCCGGTTTAAGCGCATGCAGGGCTTTGAGGTATTGCACCCGATGGGTTGGGATGCGTTTGGCCTGCCGGCCGAGAATTATGCCATTGCGAACAAGGTGCATCCGCGGGCAGCGGTGGAGAAAAACATTGCCCGGTTCAAGGAGCAGCTGAATAAGATCGGCTTTACGTATGACTGGAGTCGGGAGATTAACACCACTGATCCCCACTACTACAAATGGACGCAGTGGATTTTTCTGCAGCTGTTTAAGGCGGGGTTGGCGTATGAATCGGATGAGCTGATCAATTGGTGTCCGAAAGATAAGACAGGGTTGGCCAACGAAGACATTGAAAACGGCCGCTGCGAGCGCTGTGGGACGCCGGTGGAGAAGAAGAAGCTGCGACAGTTGGTGTTGAAGATCACTGACTATGCGGACCGGCTGCTCAAGGATTTGGAAGAGCTGAACTGGCCGGAATCAATTAAAGAATCGCAGCGGAATTGGATCGGGCGAAGTGAGGGTTCGCTTCTCAAATTCGAAATCCTAAGCACTAAATCCGAAACAAATTCTCATGCTCAAAATCAGAAATTAAAAACAGTCGAAGTTTTTACGACGCGAGCAGACACGTTGTTTGGAGCAACCTATCTTGTTCTCGCTCCGGAGCATCCGCTCGTGGCGGAGCTCCTCGCGGAGAATTTAGAATTTGGAATTAAGAATATAGCGGACGTTGCAGAATATATCCGTGCAACTGGACATAAGACGGATCTCGATCGCCAGGCGGATGAGAAAGAAAAAACTGGTGTTCAGCTGCAGGGGGTCGTGGCAATGAATCCGGCGAGCGGAGAGGAAATTCCGGTGTGGGTGGCGGATTATGTGCTGATGAGCTATGGCACCGGGGCGATTATGGCGGTGCCGGCACATGATGAACGGGACTTTGCGTTTGCACAGAAGTTTGGGTTAGGGATACGGGAGGTTGTTTCACCTCACCCCCTCTCCTCACCTGAGGAGAAGAGAGAGTCGTCGTACACTGGCGAGGGAGTATTGGTTAATTCTGGCGAGTTTGACGGGATGGAAAGTGTGGAAGCAAAGCAGGCGATTGCGGAAAAAGTCGGCGGGGAGCTGAAAGTGATGTACAAGTTGCGCGACTGGGTGTTTTCGCGCCAGCGCTATTGGGGGGAGCCTATTCCCGTTATCCACTGTGCGCAGTGCGGAGTCGTGCCGGTGCCGGAGGAAGATTTGCCGGTGGAGCTGCCGGAAGTTGAGCAGTATGAGCCGACGGGGACGGGTGAATCGCCGCTGGCGGCCATTGCAGAGTGGGTGAACGTGGCGTGTCCGCAGTGCGGCGGGGCAGCGAAGCGCGAGACGAACACGATGCCGCAGTGGGCGGGCTCGTGCTGGTATTATTTGCGGTATCTTGATCCGCAAAACAACGCAGCGCTGGTAGATGCAGACAAAGAGCGTGCTTGGATGCCGGTGGATATGTATGTCGGCGGGGCGGAGCACGCCACACGGCATTTAATTTATGCCCGTTTCTGGCACAAGTTTTTGTTTGATCGCCGGCAGGTGAGCACGAGTGAGCCGTTTACCCAGCTGAAGAGCGTCGGTCTCATTCTGGGGGCTGATGGGCGGAAGATGAGCAAGCGCTGGGGTAATGTGTTAAATCCAGACGATGTAGTTGAGAAACATGGGGCGGATGCACTGCGCGTGTATGAAATGTTCATGGGGCCGTTTGAAAACGCGATGCCGTGGAGTGATGAGAGTTTGGTGGGGGCGTCACGGTTTTTGCGGAGGGTAGCGCAGATGTTCACCTCACCCGCCTACGCCCCCGCCAGAGGCGGGGCTTCGGCGGGCAAGCCCCATGGCTCCCTTGTCATGCACCGGACGGTTAAGCGGGTAACAGAAGCGATTGATCAGTTCCGATTTAATACGGGTGTAGCGGCGCTGATGGAATGGCTGAACGAGTTGGAGAAGCAAACGGAAGTTACTGTCGAGACGGCCCGGGTGTTTATTCGGCTGCTGGCTCCCTATGCGCCGCACTTGGCGGAGGAGCTGTGGGCACAGGTTGGTAGCAAGGGGTTCGTGTCAGCTGCTGTTTGGCCAGTGTATGACGAAAAACTGTTGGCCCAGGCGGAGGTGACGGTCCCCGTGCAAGTGCAGGGCAAAGTGCGCGGGCAAATTACGCTCGCGGCGGATGCGGATCAGGCAACGGCTGAGACGGCGGCCCATGAGTTGCCAAATGTGAAAAAATACCTGGCAGAGAGTACTGTGCGGCATGTAGTATATGTGCCGGGGCGGATGATTAATTTTGTGCTGGATATATGACGCCGCTCGACATTCTTAATTTTTCGCTGTTGGCGCTCTCGATTGTAGCGGCGCTGCTGACGTTGTTCGACCGGGCGTACCACGCAGTGTCGCGGCCGAAAGTCTGGTTGCCCCGTTTTCGCACGCGTATTGTGCCGAGCCACATTCGGCTAGTTGATGCGCAGACGAACGAAGCGGTAGTTGGTGCTCGGGTGGCCATTGTTCGAGCTGATGGTTCATTACTAGCGCGCAAGACATCGGATTTTAATGGGCTCGTTACCGTAGCGCTCAAGCCAGGTACGTACCGGCTGGTGCCAGACACGCAGCGCCTGGCGATTGTCCCCGGCTTCGGGCTCGAGCTGCGGGCAGAAGAAAAACTCTACGAGGGAGGAGAATTGATTATTGGTGATCCACCACTCCCGGTCTGGCTAGCGGTGCCACTGCGGCCAACGGAGAAAATGGTGACATCTTCTGCAGTGCGGCTCATGCTCATGTGGCAAGCAATCCAGCACGCGGGGCGTTATGCGGCGTGGCCGCTGCTCTTGATGGGGGCGGGGCTCAATACTGTTTTGCTTGTGAGGTATCCGCAGGGATTTTATATTGCGCTCGAGAGTATGTATGTGCTGCTGGTGCTCGTAGTGATTATTCTCGAGTTTCGCTTTCGTCCATCGCGCGGGCTGGTGCGCGATGCATTGACGCACGTACCGCTGGATCTGGCGGTGGTGCGGGTGTATAGCAGCCAGGCGAATAAGCTGGTGCTCACGCGGGTGACGGATAGTCGCGGTCGCTTCTTTGCCTTGCCGCCAGCAGGCAAATATAATTTGGTGGTGTCGAAAACAGGTTACAGCTCTTATACTCAAGAGGGAGTGGAGGTAACGCGTGGCCACGGGGGCGCGCTTGATATTACGGCTGAATTAGTGCCGATCACCGGCAACGCGTAAGTTCTATGCAAGCAGTTGTGCTACTAGCCGGTAAGGGGACTCGCATGGCGAAGCACTATGAGGGGCCGAAGCAGCTGCTGCCGGTGGCGGGTAAGCCAATCGTCGAGCATGTGCTCGATACGCTGCCCGGTGAAGTCGACGAGATTATCGCGGTTGTCGGCGGCCCGCACGAGCAGAAGATTCGCGATTTTTTCGCGGCTGGCTACAAGGGGCGCCCTGTGCGCTTTGCCGTGCAGGCCGAGCAGTTGGGCTTAGCTCATGCGTTCTGGTGCGTCAAGGATTTGCTGCGGCCAGGCCGCTGGCTGGGCATGATCGCGGATGATATTTTAGGTGCCCAGGATTTAGCCCGCCTGGTCACGGCAGACATTGCGCTGCTGGCCCACCGCGTGGATACGCCGGAACATTTTGGCATTCTCATAACGGACGAAAATTGGTATCTTACACGATCGGTTGAAAAACCTCAGAAATTTATCTCCGACCTCGCCTGGACGGGGCATATGATCATGGATGAGCAGTTTTTTGCGGCAACGGTGCCGCCCTCGGCGCGGGGAGAGTACGAGACGCCAGATGTGTGGATGAAATTAATCCGTGACTTTGGCTACCGGATCAAGATTATTGAAGCTGAGCGTTGGTTACCGATTAACGATAAAGACCAGCTGGAAGCGGCCGAGCGTGTATTGACGGGTGCGTAGCCGTATGATTCTGGCTGACATCGACGGCGTCTTTGTGAGCCTCAGTGGCAAGCCGAACACAGCAGCGTTGCAGCTGGCAGCGCAGTATGCGCGCCGGCAACCGGTTGCGTTTCTAACCGGCCGCGAGCGAGCAGCGCTGGAAGAAATCTTCCTGCCGGCTTGGGAACGCGCGTGGGAATCCAGCACGCCGCCCCATGAGCTATGCGTAGGCGCTGAATATGGGGCTATTCTGCTTACCCCCACGCCAGAAAATATCTGGCAAGAAGAGCTGACACTGGATACAGTTCCCGCCGCGGCCGCACGCGCGGCTGTGCAAGAAGTTGCGCAGCGCTATCCTAAGCTGGTTTTTCGCAAGCGCAAGCGAATTGTCCTGACAGTGGCTATACCTAGTGTTCCGGATTGGGATACGCCAGAAAGACGAGCCCAGCTCGCCGCAGCAGATCCTGAGCTGCAAGAGATAGCGCAGCGCTTTGGTCTGACAATCCAGTATTCAACGAAAGCAATTGATCTGCTGCCGCCCGGCTTAGATAAAACGTACGGTGCCGAGGTTATTTTGAGTAGGCTTCGCCACACGCCGGAGCACGTCCACATTTTTGGCGATGCGCCGGCGGATAAGTTGATGACAGTCGCCTGTGAGCGCCGCGGCTTGCCTTTTAGCTATTATCATGTGGATTCGGATGAGGAAACGGCAGAGATTCTACGCGGCTTGGGGTAACAGCTACCCTCGTCCGACCGAGTGATATACGAATCCCCTTTTCTCCATCTCTTTCGGATCGTACATGTTGCGGCCGTCGATGATGATTGGGCTGTTGAGCAAGCGGCGAACTTTGCTCCAGTCCGGCTTCTTGAACTCATCCCAATCGGTCAGGATCACTAAGGCGTCGGCGCCTTTAAGGGCGGCGTACTTATCTTTCTTGTATTTAATCTTTTTTCCCAGCACGGCGCGGGCCGTTTCGGTGGCTTCCGGATCATACGCGCTGATGGTCGCCCCATCGGCGTGCAGGCGCTCAAGAATGTCGATGGCCGGGGCGTTACGCATATCATCAGTGTTGGCCTTGAACGCCAACCCCCACACGGCCAGCGACTTGTGCTTGGTAACCCACAGTGCCGCCTCTATTTTTTGCAAGAATAACGCTTTCGCCCGCTCGTTGATGCGCTCTACTTCCTTGAGCAGCGCGAAGTCGTAGCCCAGCTCTTTGGCGATGGTAATAAAGGCAGCGACATCTTTGGGGAAACAGCTGCCGCCGTAGCCGACCCCTGCCCGCAGGAAGTGGGTGCCGATGCGCTCATCGAGACCCATGCCGTGAGCAACCTTATCAATGTTGGCGCCGGAGAGCTCGCAGAGGCGGGCCAACGCATTCGTAAAAGAAATTTTCATGGCCAGGAAAGAGTTGCTGGCATGCTTAATCAACTCGGCACTTTTCACGTCGGTGACGATGAACGGGGCTTTAATTGGGGCATAAATTTCCCGCATCACTTTTTCGGCGCGCTTGTTGGCAACGCCAACGACGATGCGATCCGGCTTGAGAAAGTCTTCAATAGCCGAACCCTCACGCAGGAACTCCGGGTTGCTGACGATGTCGAAATCGACGTTTTTGCGGCTGTAGCGGCGAATAGTTTCGGCCACCCGCTCGCCGGTTTGCACCGGCACCGTGCTCTTGTCGACCACGACTTTGTAGGCATCGGCCACCTCCGCGATCTCGCGGGCAGCGGCGGCGACGTAGGAAAGATCGGCCTTGCCATCGGGCTGGGGAGGCGTGTTCACGGCAATGAAAATAATGTCGGATTTGTCGACGGCTGCTTTGAGCGAGGTAGTAAAAGAAAGGCGGCGGGCTTTGACGTTCTTTTTGACGAGCTCTTTGAGGCCTGGTTCAAAAATGGGAATGCCGCCTGCCTTAAGCTTGGCGACTTTGTCGGGATTATTATCAACGAGGATAACGGTGTGGCCTATTTCGGCTAAACATGTGCCTGAAACGAGGCCGACATAGCCGGCGCCGATAAAGGCGAGGCTGTGTTTGGGATATTTCTTTGGCATGGGTGATACCCTAGCATTTGTTATACTGCTTGGCAATGCTGCGTATACACAAGCTGTTTGCCATTCACCCACGAGTGGAGCTGCGGGAATTTTATTTCTTTTCGATCTTTTTTTCGTTTGCGAGCTCCTTAATCCTCATCTTTGAACCGATCTTTTTCTATAAAGAGGGTGTGGGGCTCTATAGAATCGCTCTCTACTATGCGCTGCATTATTTCTTCTACGTGCTGATGCTGCCTCTGGGAGGGAAGTTCATGTCGCGCTTTGGGCTCGAGCGGTCGCTCACGCTGGCGATGCCGCTTTTCGTGACGTACTTTTTGGTGCTAGCAGCTATGCCAATATTTCCCGCGCTTTTTTGGGTGGCGTGGATTCTGCTGACAATATTTAAGATATTTTATTGGCCGGCCTACCACACCGTGCTGGCCAGGTACGGGGATGGCGATAATCGAGGGACAGAACTATCCTGGTTAATTGCCCTAACGGAGGGGATAGGCGTGTTGGGGCCGATGCTGGGAGGAATCGTCGCGACGGTGTTTGGTTTTCCCATTTTATTCATCATGGCGGCACTGGTGGCGCTGGCTGCCGGTTGGCCACTACTTAAAACTAAGGAGCGATTTCAGCGACAACGCTTTGCGTATCTTGCGCCGTGGCGCTTAATGCGCGAGCGGGCGTTTCGCGGAACACTACTTACCATGGTTGGGTGGAGCGAGAACCTGATTGACTTGGTGTTCTGGCCGATATTTATGTTCATGATCGTAGGCAGCGTGGACCGCCTGGGCTTCTTGGCCTCATTGAATATTTTACTGATGACGATGATTGGCTTTTTCGTAGGGGAAGTAAGCGATCGCTTCTCGCGCCAGCGGATTTTACGGCTGCATGTGCCGTTCATGGTACTAGGATATTTATTCCGGCCGCTGGCGGGCAGCGCCCTGCGCGTATTGCTGACCGACGCGCTGTCCCGCACGGCTCTGATTGGTGTTCGCATTCCGCAGTATTATCGACTGTACGTTAAAGCCAAGCACTTAGGTGGGCTGCGCTACGTGGTGGCTTTTGAAATGGTGTTGGCCTTGGCCAAAGGGACAACGGCACTCGCGCTCGTCGCGGCGTTTAGTTTGCTGACGCCCTATGCGGCTTTTAGCTTGGCCTTTGGCCTGGCAGCGGCCTTTAGCCTGCTGTACTTGTTTTTGTAGAGGTTTATTCTTTTCTAGGCGATCTAGTTTTGCTGTGGCCCATATGTCTGACGCGCTTCAGCAAGACTTCGTGGGTAATGTTTTTTGTCGTTGTAGGTAAAATTTTGTTCATTTATTTCTGTGGCGCCAATCACTTCTTTCCATATTTTTTCGCCGCTATCTCCCATCTGGCTCAGCTTATCAATGAGGTGGTGACGATATGGGCGTATCTCGAGGCCAACGCCTAAATGGAACATGGCTGACAAATTGCTGCTTGCAAGCGCTGGCCGCTCGGATTTTTTCTGCGCCTCAGTCAGGTTGGCGATCTCCTTATCGATAATCTCGTTACTAATGGGGCGGATGCGAATATCCTTTACTTGTTCATTGCTTAGCTTAAGGCTTTTTTGCAGCTTTTCTCTTAAGGCTGATTTGTATATAGCATCAATGTCTGGTTTAAGGTACGTGGTCGACACAAAATAATCGTCATTTTCGGTCACTGTTTCAATAACATCTCTTGTTGGGTATTTCTTAGCAACTTCATCAGCATCAACAAAGAGATAGCCATCGATGTCGCTCCGCTCTCGGGCGGTGCCTTTTACCATTGATCCGAACATGGTTAGTGCCAGTACTTCAGGAGATTCCTGCTTTATTTCTCGCATGGCATTTTTGATACCTTGGATACGCTCTTGATTAAAAGACTCGGGTGATAGATGAAATCTTTTTTCTGACAAATCTGGCTCGCGGGCGGTGGGTACGAATGACTCAGAGTCAGATTCTTTCATGAATTCAGTATATAGTAAGCATTGCAAAGTGTTGCGCTGGGCGAGGGACCCCCCCTCAGCCTGCTGTATCTGTTTCTGTAAGCAGCTCAGCGAGGTCAAGCGGCTGGGCCGTGAATGCGAGGTTGCCGGCGGGGTCGCGCGGCCACTCGGCTCGCGGCCGGTCGCGGTAGAGTTCGAGACCGTTGCCGTCGGGGTCGTGTAAGTAAATTGCCTCCGAGACGCCGTGGTCGGCGGCGCCATCGATGGGGTAGTTGTTATCACGCAGGCGCCGATAGGCGTTCGCGAGCTCGGCGCGGTTTGGATATAAGATAGCAGCATGGTAGAGGCCAGTGTGCCCCGGCGGCGGGTGAGTTGCGCCGGCGCTCTCCCATGTATTGAGGCCAATGTGATGGTGGTAGCCGCCGGCGGAGAGAAAGGCAGATGCGTTGCCGATAGTAGCCACCATCTCAAAGCCGAGAACGTCACGGTAAAACTGCACGGCGCGATCAAGATCTGCCACTTTCAGATGAATGTGGCCAATGCGCGTTTCGTGATGGAGAGGCATATGAGATGCAGTTGTGTATGGTGCCGGGAGAGAGACTCGAACTCTCATGGGATTGCTCCCGCGGGATTTTGAGTCCCGTGCGTCTGCCGTTCCGCCACCCCGGCTGAATCTGTGGGTGGACAAGTAGATGTTGTCGTACCTAGCTGATTTTGTCTACATTT
>DATDVI010000016.1:0-8846 GCA_035290125.1 Candidatus Anderseniibacteriota bacterium | reverse complement strand
CCCGCCGTATTTTGAAGAGACTGCTGAAGCATTACGTGCGGCGGGAGCACTGGGAGTATTTGCGAGCTGGGAAGAAGTAGGCGAGAAGTTGGAGAAGTTGGTGGGTTTGGGGAAGTGACCCGCCTGCGCTCAAGCTTCGGCGGGTAGCGTAGTCACTATGGGAAAATTGTCAAGCAGCCTGGTTATCTTTAGCGAGCTGTTTCATACTGACTGAATCACGACTATGGCTTCGGATTCTCCCTTAGAAATTTTTACGGCGGCGGCGAGGGATGCCGGCGACTGGTTGCGGGAATTGCAACAGGAAAATTATCGCCAGCGGGAGCATGGGGATGATACAGCGGCCGATGCGGCCAGCCAGCGTCGGATTATTGGCTCACTGGCCGCATATGCTCGCGAGCAGCAGATCCCCATTTTAGCTGAAGAACAAACGCCTGAGATGCAGGCACTGCAGGAAGAGCATCGCGTTGAACTACTGGTAGTAGGAGACGACAGCCACTTGCCGGAGACGTACCTCTCGATTGATCCACTCGATGGCTCAGTGAAGTGGAAATTCTGGCAGTACGATTGGGCGGTGAGTATTGCGCTGGTGCAGGACGGCGTGCCTACTGCTGGTGTTATTTATCTGCCGCAGTATGAAAAAATGTTTGTGGCCGAGCGCGGAGGCGGCTGCACGCTGAACGGCGAACGGCTCCCGGCGCCACCGCAGGTGGAGCTGGCGCGAGCGTTGCTTGCGCTTGACATGTGTGAATCAGTGGACGCGCAGTTTGATAGCGATGTTAACTTGCCGCTCACGAAAGCGTGCCGGTACCCGGTTAATCTACCCTCCGTAGCAGCAGTAGCGGGCGTGATTGAGGGGTCGCTAGCCGCGTGCGTCTCGGCCAATACGCGCAATTGGGATGTGGTTGCCGCCGCGCTGTGCTTGCAGGAAGTGGGCGGCACTTTTGAGCCGCTGGCCGGAGGTGATATGGATTGGCATCTGGTTAAGTTGCCGCCACTGATCGGCGTTACGCATCAGGAAACACTTCGCACTGTCCGAGGGGCTTTGGCTATTTAATAAAAAAACCTGCCTTTGTGGGGCAGGGGATACCTACTTAATGATCGGGTGGTAGGGGCCGCCGAACGGGGGAACGGCTGAGGGCATGGTGTGTTCGAGCGCTTGCCAGTCGCCGTGAAGCTTGAGGCCGAGTTGGGAGAGAGCGGTCCACGTGGGTAAATGGATGCCGAAGCGACGTTCCTGGCGTTCCTGGCGCAGTTGCAGCATGTACTGTTCTGCAGCAGTAATTGGCACGAGTTTATTGTAGCGCTCCGAGACAGGTTCGGGCGCACCGGAGTTTCTTTGCCAGATTTCCACCCAAAACCGGTGCATTTGTGCTAGTGCCTCTGGCGTGGGTGGGACGATGAGCAGTTCGCTCAATATAGCCTGAGCAATCCGTTGTGAATCTTGTGGTTTTTGTTCGTCGTGGTAAATCACCAGTTCTTGCGCCTTGATGCGAATGAGAAAGTTTTCAAGACCTGTGGCGTGCAGCGTCATGAGCAAGGACTCAAGAGGATCAGCGGTCCTCTCTGTTAGTTGAGGCGAGACGCCTTGCTTCAGATACAGATACAGTGTAGTTATTTTGGACATTATCTACCTCGCAAATTGGCAAAGGGCTCAAACAATTCTGCCACAGCGGCAGACTCTACTTGTATAGTACTCGACTTTGCGGGTCAAGGCTTTTTCGGTAGCATAAAAGGATGATCATCGTAACGGGGGGTACTGGTTTTATCGGAAGTGCCGTTGTGTGGGCGCTGAATGAGCGGGGTGAGAAAGACATTTTGATTGTCGATTGGCTGGATCACGCTGAAAAAGAACACAACGTGGCGTCGTTGACGTATGAACAATTGATTGGCGGCGACGAGTTTCGGAAGAACCTCGCTGAGGGCGAGTATGACAATAAAAACGTGACGGCGATTATTCACTTAGGCGCGATATCGTCGACGACAGAATCGAGCTGGGCGAAGCTGCAGGACAACAACATCAATTTTTCACAGGAAGTTATTCGCTGGTGTGCAGATAAGGGCGTGCGCTGCGTGTACGCTTCGAGTGGAGCGGTATACGGCGCAGGGGAGCAGGGGTACAGCGACGACCCGAAACTCTTTGATTCTCTTAAGCCTTTAAATTTATACGGCAAGTCTAAGTTAGAAGTTGATATTTGGGCGCGGGACGCAGGCTACTTAGACCAGGTAGTAGGCCTGCGCTATTTTAATGTCTTTGGGCCTAATGAATACCACAAAGAACACATGCGCAGCGTGGTGGTGAAGAAGTTTGAGGAGGTGCAGGAAAAAGGGTACATCGGGCTTTTTAAGTCGAACGATCCGCAGTATAAGGATGGCGAGCAAATGCGGGATTTTCTGTACGTCACGGATGCGGTGGCGGCAACACTTTATTTTATGGATACGAAGGACAGGAACGGCGTTTTTAATGTCGGGACGGGAAAAGCGCGGACGTGGAATGATGTAGCGCACGCTATGTTCGCAGCTTTGGGTAGGGAGGCAACTATTAAATATATTGATTTACCAAATGAGCTGAAGAACCAATACCAGAATTTCACCGAGGCGGATACGACGCGGCTGAAAGCCGCCGGCTTTACTGGCGAGATGACGAGTCTCGAGGCGGCGGTGACCGATTATATTCAGAATTACCTGACGCCTCATAAGCACCTCGGGGAAGCTTGACTTTTAGGTGTTTTCGCGCTTTGATAGCCACTGTATGAAAGGAATTATCTTGGCTGGTGGGACGGGGACGCGTTTACACCCGCTTACCATCGCCGTGAGCAAGCAATTAATGCCGGTTTATGACAAGCCCATGGTTTACTACCCCTTGTCAACTTTGATGTTGGCCGGGATTGACGAGGTATTAATTATTTCAACGCCGCAGGATTTGCCGCTGTATCGCAACTTGTTTGGTGATGGTTCACAGCTGGGCATGGAATTTTCGTATGCCGAGCAGCCTAAGCCCGAGGGCCTGGCGCAGGCTTTCGTGATCGGAGCAGATTTCGTGGGCGGGGACGCCGCAGCTCTTATTTTGGGTGACAATATTTTCTACGGCACCGACATGAGCAAGACGCTGCAAGAGGCGCGCGAGACGGTTGAACGTGAAGGGGGCGGCCTCATTTTTGCCTACCATGTGGCCGATCCGCAGCGGTATGGGGTGGTGGAATTTGATCCACTAGGGCGGGCGGTGTCGATCGAAGAGAAGCCGGCGGTGCCCAAATCTTCGTATGTGGTGCCGGGCATTTACTTTTATGATGCTAGGGTGGTGGATATTGCCAGCAAATTGCAGCCATCGGCGCGGGGCGAGCTCGAGATTACCGACGTCAATAAGGCGTATCTGACGGCTGGCACCTTGCGGGTTGCCAAGCTTAATCGCGGCACGGCGTGGCTCGATACGGGCACGCACCAGTCATTGGCGCAGGCAACCAGTTTTGTGCAAATCATTGAGGAGCGTCAGGGGCTCAAGATTGGCTGCATTGAAGAGGTGGCGTACCGGCTCGGATTCATTGATCGCCAGCAGCTGAAGGCTCTGGCACAGAACTTACGCAAGAGCGGCTACGGTGAATATTTGCTGCGCGTGGCGGAGGAAGAAGTGGCGGTGGCTACGCCGCTGACGAGCTAACGTATGGACTTTAGTATTGTTGTGCCGGCTCATAATGAAGCTGGCACGCTCAAGCAGCTTTACGAGAAGGTTAAAGCAGCGATGGACCGCGCAAAATCGCCTGACGGCGATCGCGCGGCAAGCTGGGAACTTATTTTCATCGACGATGGCAGCCGGGACAATACGTACGAAGTGATGCGCCAGATCCGGCAAGGAGATGCACGCGTTAAACTGATCCGTTTTCGGCGCAACTTTGGGCAGACGTCCGCCTGGTCGGCTGGCTTCGACCGAGCGACGGGGAAGATCGTTGTTGTCCTCGATGCCGATTTGCAGAACGACCCAGCCGATATCTCTGCTATGGTTACCAAGCTGGAAGCGGAGGGCTTGGATGTTGTCTCCGGCTGGCGGAAAGACCGACAGGATACAGAAGTACTGAAGTTGGGCAGCCACATTGGCAACGCCATTCATCGAGCGGTTACCGGCGAGAAAATTCATGATCACGGTTGCAGCCTGAAAGTGTACCAGCGCGAGGCGCTACAGGATTTAGAACTGTATGGTGAGATGCACCGCTACATTACCGCCTTGCTTTCCTGGAAAGGGTTTAAAGTAGGGGAGATGGTGGTGCAGCATCACCCGCGCCGAAGCGGGCGCACGAACTACTCGATTCGGAAAAAACTGAAGGGCTTTCTGGATTTAGTCATTGTAAAATTCTGGATTCAGTATTCCGCCCGGCCAATGCATTTTTTTGGGACAATTGGCGCTGCTTTTATTGGCGCAGGTTTCTTGCTGGGAGGGGTGCTCGTTGTTTTGTGGGTTACGAAGATTATCGGGCTAGCTAATCGCTCGACGCCTCTCTTGGCGGTGATGCTGGTGCTCTTGGGATTTCAGTTCCTACTGTCTGGCGTGCTGGCTGATGTGGTGGCCCACACGTACTACGCGCAAAAGAAGCCATACTCTATCAAAGAAACGCAGGGCTTCTAGCGATCCGTTATGAAGCTCTTGCTGATTAATAATGAATTTCCGCCCATTGGTGGCGGCGGGTCGACCGTAACCAAATACGCGATTCGATATTTAGTGGAGGCTGGGTACGAGGTGACACTGATTACTTCACGGTTTAAGGAGTTGCCCACGCGCGAGGTTGTTGAGGGGGGGACAGTCATTCGCATTCCGGCGGTGCGGCGACATAAAGATTTTTGCTCGCAGTGGGAACTGATTATTTTTGGCCTCTCGGCGCTGCTGTATACCCTGGGCTATACCTTGCGGCACCGAGTTGATTTTATTCAGGCCTACTTTGCTGTGCCAGCCGGGTGGGTAGCTTGGGTCATCAGCGGGCTCCGCAGGATTCCGTATGGCGTCTATTTCGGCGGGTCGGATATCCCGGGGGCTAATCCCTCACGATATAAAAATATTTATCCGCTGCTTACCCCCCTGCTGCGCGCGATTTGGCGGCGGGCGGAATTTCGCACGGTTTGTTCGGCGGAACTGGCCAGGCTGGGACGAGTGGCGGATCCGAGCGCCGATTTTATTGTCATTCCTAATGGCGTACAGACGAATCGATTTGCTCCAATATCGCGGCCGATTAATCCGCGCGTGAAAATTTTGTTTATCGGGCGGTTGATTCCCCGTAAGGGATTCCAGCGGGTTGTGCAAGCGTTACCGCGTGTTAAGGAACTGACACGCCAGCCATTTGAAGTTGAGGTCGTTGGCAGCGGCGCGGCCCGACCGGACTTGGATGAACTGGCGGCACGTTTAGGCGTCTCAGAATTAATTCACTATGTGGGCACGATTCCCTATGAGGAGCTGCAAGTAGCCTATCAGTATGCCGACATTTTTGTGCTCACGTCCCTTTCGGAAGGTATGCCGTCCGTTATTCTGGAAGCGATGGGCTGCGGCCTGCCAATTGTGGCATCGGATGTGGGAGGCAATAACGAGCTAGTCCAGGAGGGACACAACGGCTATTTAATTCGGGGCGATGACCTGGAAAAACTGGCGGGGGATCTGGCGCGGCTCATTAGTGATGAGCAGTTGCGCCGCCGATTTGGCCAGCGCAGCCGAGAGAACGCGCTGAAGTATGATTGGAGAGAGATTATGCAGCAGTATACTGAGTTGTATGCCCACTACGACCACAACCCCACGACGTGAAAACTACGCCGGCAAGCGAGTCGTTATTACCGGCGGCTTGGGGTTCATCGGCAGTAACCTGGCGCACGCGCTGGTTGCGGCTGGGGCGCGCGTGACGATCATCGATGCGCTGTTGCCCGCGTATGGCGGTAATCGCGTGAACCTGGCCGGGATCGAGGAGGCGGTTGCATTGATCGATGGCAATATTCTTGATGCTGATTTGATTGAGCGCGCAGTGACGGGCGCCGACGTCGTTTTTCACCTGGCCGGGCAGGTGGGCTACGTCGATGCGAAAGACAAGCCGTTTGTGGACTTAGATTACAATGGCCGCGGGACGCTGATTCTGCTGGAAGCTCTACGGCAGAGCGCGCCACAGGCACGGCTTTTGTTTGCATCCTCGCGCTTGGTCTATGGGCCGATTACGGCGATACCGGTGCGGGAAGATCACCCGACCAATCCTCTGTCGCTCTACGGTATTCATAAATTGTTAGGTGAGAAGTACATCGGTTACTATGCCCACGAATTTGGCATTCACGGTGTGTCGGTGCGTATTCCAAACCCCTATGGCCCGCGGCAGCAAATGAAGCACAGCAAGTATTCTATTGTCGGGTGGTTTATTCGACAGGCTTTGGATAACCAGACGATTACAGTCTTTGGTGATGGCAGCCAAGAGCGCGACTACGTGTACATCGACGACATTGTGGAAGCGCTGCTGCGATTGCCGCTCTCGGGGAAGGCAGGCGAGGCGTATAATATTGGCAGCCGTGAACGGGTTCGGTTCGTGGATATGGTGGATACGATTATCCGCGTCGCTGGCAGCGGACGCAAAGAGCATGTGCCGTGGCCAGCGGATTATGAAAAAAATGAAACGGGCGATTACACTGCTGACACCAGTAAGATAACGGCAGCAACGCAGTGGGAGCCGCAAGTGGGCCTCACCGAGGGTATTCGAAAAACTGTTGAGTATTACCAGAAGAATCGGGAGTATTATTGGTAAGCGTTTGATAGTCTTCCCATGTCTACAACGTGCTATACTTTAGGCAGGTTCTTAGACGCATGAACATACGAAAGGTATTGCGCGTTGGGGGAGTTATCCTGGCTGGGTTGCTGGTGGTTCTCATTATCAGGACGCAGACTCGTGAGATTACTGAGCAGCACAACCGCGAGCGGCTTGGGATTGAGGCAATAACTGATCCTGCACATATGCCAGAGTTCGTTGGTGAGGACTTTTATGAGGCTGGTAAGTTGCCTCATCCCACAGATTCGCAACTGATTGCGTTGGTCCGATGTATAGATCATGATCTTTTTTATGGTTTGTGTCAGCGCTATAGATTTTCTCTTTCAAATTCCTTGGTCACTGTCGCAGTGCTAACAAGCGATACCAATTACAAGGGTTTTAGGTGGGAATGGCAGGATGGTAACCTCTTTATTAGAGAAACAGATGACGATCCATCAAAGGGAGGAATACAAGTAACTCTGTACCGCATTGATCCGGATAAGGTGTTTGCTGGCAGGAGAACCGCGAACTTCATTAGTTTGATTGCTGAGTTGTTTAAATATCAGGGATCTGATGATGGTGAGCAACTACAGGAAAATATCAGTGTTAGACTACCCGAAACTGTTGTTGTCAGCATTGTGCCGTCGCAACTGCAGCTCTACAAATCAAACGAGAAGTCAATCGTCAGTTCCTCGCTCTCAATCCAGGAGGATGTGGCTGTTCTGCTCATGCGCGATGAACTTACTTCAATAGGCGCCACCGTTACGCTGCCGTGCTTGGTTGATAATCTGGCCTTGCATATAAAGGATGATCGGCAGAGTGTGGGGCTGCGTCTTTTATTGCACAAGAAAGATGATGTGTCTGGGGCCGCAGCTCGTAGTATTAGTGTGCGCTTGCCGGATAGTCCGGCGGATCAAGTTGAGCGTGTGCGATTATTAGGTGGCCTGGAACCTGGTACCTATTTTGTTCAGTTTAATTTTATCAAACTTGATGATCCCAACCCTGCCACTGTTGAGCTGTCGGAAATCGCTTTTACCACGGGCGGCAACTGTCAGCGCTGAGCTTTTTTGCTCCACGCTAAGGGCTTGCTGGAATTTTCTTTTGTCATAATACTAGCCCTATGTCAAAGTATCGCCTGTGGTTGGGAGTGCTAGTGGTGCTGGCCGTGGTGGCCATTGCTGGCCGGCTGTTGCCGGTGCGGGAGGATGCGATACTGGTTAGTAGCCACACGGCCAACGCTGGCGAGCTGACGGGTGATGTGCTCGTTGGGCAGACGTTTGTGGCGACACGGGATAATCTGTCGGGTATCTCGGTGATGTTCGCGACGTATTCCGGTCGGGAGAATACCGAGCCAGTCGAATTACACGTGCGTACCAGTGCGGAGAGCGAAACTGATATACGAGTGGCTACGGTTGACTCCCATCAGTTAGGCGATAACCAGCTGTACCGCTTTGAGTTTGAGCGGATTCCCGACTCGGCCGGCAAGACGTACTTTTTCTTCGTGCGCTCGCCCGGCAGCACGAGCGGGAATGCGGTGACGGTGGACCTTGCTACTAAAGATCCGTATCACTTCGGTAGTGCGTATATTGCGCGGGGAGTGGTCGGAGGTTATGACTCGGCACTGGTGAGAAAGTCGGGTAAGCCAACCGTTGATGTCGTCTTTGGGGCGGCCTACACGGTGCCCCTGCATGTGGCCGTGGTTAACAAAGTGGTGGCTGCGGCGCGTCATTTTGTGGCGACGTGGGATGATGCGCGCCAGCAGTATGTACAATGGGCGCAGGTGGGTGCGCTAGCGCTTGTGGCGACAGTCTTACTGGTGGTGGCGATGCGGGTGCCGCGCTGGCAGGACGACATGTTTTTGATTGGGGTACTCATTCTCGCACTGGCAGCGCGAGTGCTCTATGCCAGCGAACTGCCATTGACGAACGATGAGGGGAATTACTTGTACGACGCGCGGACGCTGCTGCAAGGAAAACTTGCTGGTGGCGATGGCTACGTGAAAGCGCCGTTGGTTATTGCCTGGGTGGCGCTGTGGAGCTTCTTTGACTCTCTCGTGGGGGCAGGTCAATCAATCCTAGTCGGGCGCCTTTCTTC
>DATDVI010000015.1:0-5457 GCA_035290125.1 Candidatus Anderseniibacteriota bacterium | reverse complement strand
AACTGTCCCAGCTGTGTTGCTGTCAGACCCCTCCTCACCACAGATAAAGCGAACAAAGATAACTGATTACTATACACCCTGCGATAAATTTGTCAACGTTATTTTACATGTTTTTTCATGATGGTAAAATCTTGGCTATAATAAGCTTACAATTTGCTACTGGCGCTGTTTAAGCGTACGGTCAGGTAAGTTTTAAAAAAGCCCAGGGACATCCTCTGGGCTGACGCTATCTTATAAGCGATTGAGGAGAATCTGGCCGCGAGCGACAACCAACTTTAGACTGGCGGCGACACTTTGACCATGAAATGGCGTCCAGCCGCAGCGAGATTCGACCAGCTCGTCTCGGAATTCAGTTGGCTCATTGGCAATCACGATTAGATCCGCGTCATACCCGAGGCTGATCTCTCCTTTCTGGGTTAGACGCAGCAGTTGCGCCGGTCCTCGAGCGGTGAGATGGTTGAACCTCTTGGGAGTCATTTGACCGCTTTGGACAAAGTCGTAACAGAGTAGTGTGGCGGTGTCTAAGCCAGGCAGCCCACTGGGGACTAGCAAGGAGTTAGGCTCGGGCTGAAGTTTTTCCGAAACGGTGTGCGGGGCATGATCGGTCGCAAGGATAGCGCAGGTTATGTCTTCGCCGCAGAGGATTCGCTGCATGGCTAGGGCGCAGGGATGAGGCCGCACCGGCGGATTACACTTGGCCCGCCAACCATCAGAACTATTCAGTCGATCGGCGGAGATGAGCCAGTATTGCGGACATAATTCGAACGTGACGCGCAGGCCCTTTTTCTCCGCCTGGCAGATCAGCGCGACTGACTGCGGAACTGATACGTGACAGATGTTAAGCCGGCAGCCAGGGCTACATCGAGGATTTGGGCGACCGCTTCGGTTTCGCTCTCGGGATCGCGGATCGTACAGTGATGCTGCAAACCCAGCCTGATTCCCTGCTGCCGCAGCTGCAATTGATTGCGTGTGATTCTGGCTTCGTTTTCAGCATGCACAGTCAGTAAGACATCATGGTCAGCCGCCAAATTGCACCACTGTGTTTGATCAGCTTCTTTGTCGACGAGCATATCGCCGGTGGCAGTGGTGGTAGCCAGGCATAGCTTGACGCCGACAAACCCAGGCACAGCCAGGGCACTTTTTAATTCCCTGTAATTGCTGGGCGTGGCGCCGAACCATTGCTGATAGGTGATGCGACTGGATTGCAGGCGCTTTACTTTTTCGGCTAGCCGATCGGCGGTGGTGAGGCATGGGTTGGTGTTGGCTTGGGCCACAATCGTCGTGGTGCCGCCGGCAATCGCGGCAGCTTGAATCGATTCTTTATCTTCTTTGTGGGTAAAGCCTGGATCACGGTCATGCACATGCGGGTCGATGCGGCCATAGAAGAGGCTGTGTCCCTGACCGTTGATACTGTGCAGCCAGCCTGGCCGGTCGCCAATGTGGATAATCTGTCCGTGCTTGATGCCGAGGCTGCAGATTGCTTGCCCGTAGAGGCGAACGTTAGTCAGTTCGAACTGGTTCATGGGATTCTCCAGATGAAAGGTACGGATTCTGACGAACGCTGCGTCAGGGTAACCCCTGCGTATCAAGGGAATGGATAATTGTCCAGTTTTTGAACAAGAAAAAACTCCCAGTGGATATGGGAGTTATATAAGTTCAAATTTTGTCATTTCTCCCCTCGTGTGAGGGAGGGTTGCTGGGGTGCTATTCCCTGCTCTGTTTTCGAGCCAGAAATTCCCGGCCTTTGCCGACTTCGGCGTTGATAGGCATGCCTTTGGCGCAGAGTGGACAGTCAGCTTCTTCCCAGGTATCGAGCTTAAGGTTTACCAGTGCAGTGAGATGAGGGATGTTCCCCACGTCTTGCGGGGTAATCCCTCCGCGATTGCAGATAACGCCGAGCCCAATAACGTTGCCGCCAACCACTCGCGCGGCTTCGATCACTTTTATGGCAGAGCCACCGGTTGTGAGCACGTCTTCCACCGCAAGCACGTTTTTGCCTGTAATAAGTTTGCCATAGCCACGTTTGATGACGAAGTTGTCGGTTTCGGCAAAGCATTGTCGCCCTTTTGCGTCTGGATCGGGAATCTTAACCACTTCCTTCTCGGCGTAGACCCCGAGTACTTCGCGGTCGCCCAACACGGTGAGGTAATACGCGGTCCATTGCGAGAGGATCACACCGCCGACTGCCGGTGCAATTACTACTTCCACATCGCCGTGGCGTGAAAATTGGTCGGCGATGCTTGCGCAAAGAAGAGCTGTTTCTTTGGTATGTGCATAAAGCGCATCCTTGTTCACGTACGCTGATCCATGCAAGCCGGAGGTGAGGACAACGTGGGTGTCCATAATCACTGCTCCAACGTTTTTCAGGATTTGCAAGCAGGATTGCTCGTTCATGTTCTGTCCTTTCAGGGAGTTCGGAGTTAGGAGATGGCCGATTCAATTTCGTCTAGCACTGCCTTGGTTGCTTCGGCTGGGTTGGCGAATTGGGAGGGATGCTTATACAGCGGGCTACCAATGATAATTCTTGTAGCGCCCAGGCTAATTGCTTCCGCTGGGGTAGTGAACCTTTTTTGCTGTCCGGCGGCAGCATAGGCCGGACGAATTCCGGGGTTCCATTTCTCCAGCGAGCTTAGTTCCTCATGCTCACTAAAAAGTGGCAATTCCAGCGGAGAGCAAATCATGCCATCCACTCCAGCTAGCACTGCATCACGCGCGAACTGAAGAACTTTCGCTCTGGCAGGAGCGCCAAAAATGAGGGATGTTTCTTCCTCGCTGAGTGAGGTGAGCACGGAAACGGCTAGAATTAGTGCACTACCTTTGGCACTAACTGCGGCGCGCATGCTCTTGATGCCACAGGAGGCATGAACATTAAACGCGGCAACATCACCATCTGCGACAATCGCTGCGGCCGCGCTGTTCATCGTGTCAGGCGTGTCAGATAGCTTGGCGTCGACGAACGGACGGCCGCCGTATTTGGTGATGAGCTGGCGTGCGGCTGGCGTGCCAATTTTGTGAATTGTCTTCAAACCAACCTTAAACACCGTGACTCCCAATGGCAGCACTTGCTCCATGAACGGGCCAATCTGGCTGAAGTCCATATCGAGAGCTGGTACAAGATAATCGGCAGGGTTTTTTGACATGGGATATTCTCCTTAGGTTGTCAAAAGAGCAGGTACTCTTCCAAACCACAGCGGCTTGGGTGTGGTCTTCATATCACCAGACGAACGGCCGGTCAACGATTTATTTGTCAGTTGCACTCGCTTGCCCTATCGTCAACAGATGAAGTAACCGCTGTGGCTGCTTCATAAGTTGCACATTGAAACAAGCAAAAGAAAGTGTGGGTACTATGGTACTGCTCGAATCTAATGTTCCTGGCTTCCCCCGCAAGCACGGTAAGGTACGTGATGTTTACGATCTGGGTGACAAATTTGTGCTCGTCGCCACCGATCGCATTAGTGCCTTTGACTGGGTGCTGCCGACGGGTATTCCGGATAAGGGCAAGATTCTAACGCGACTGTCGGAATTCTGGCTAGGTTATTTCACCTATGTGAGCAACCACCTGATTAGCACGGATTTGCGCGATATGCCGACGGCGTTTTCGGATCAGGCAGAGCAGCTCGATGGCCGCACGATGCTCGTGACCAAAGCCAAAGTTGTCCCTTTCGAGTGCGTGGTGCGCGGGTACCTGGCTGGCTCTGGGCTGAACGATTATCGCAAGACTGGGCGAGTCTGCGGCATTTCGCTGCCGCCGGGCTTACAGGAAAGCCAACAGTTGCCGGAGCCGATCTTCACACCTGCGACGAAAGCCGAAGTTGGCCACGACGAGAATGTTTCTTTTGACCAGATGGCGAACATCATCGGCACGTCGCTCGCTGGAGAGTTGCGCAAGAAGAGCCTGGATCTATATAGCCGAGCGGCGGAGTATGCACTCGATCGAGGCATCATCATCGCGGATACGAAGTTTGAGTGGGGGTTGAACGGCGGTGAGCTGATGCTGATCGACGAAGTTCTGACGCCCGACAGTTCCCGTTTCTGGCCTGCCGATCAGCACCGCGTTGGCAAACCCGCTCCCTCGTTTGACAAGCAGTACGTTCGCGATTGGCTGCTTGCGGCAGGTTGGGATAAGAACTCTCCCCCACCCGAACTGCCAGCGGACGTCGTTGAAAATACACGGGACAAGTACTTTGCCGCCTTTTCCTGCCTCCTTTTTTCTGAGGATTAAAACGACACGCAGGGTGTTCTGTCGCAGACCGCCCTGTTTTTTAAAAGAAAACACCCTCGGGGAGGGTGTGGGTACTACGTGTAGTGTTGGCGCTCTTGCATCCAGGGCGTGATTCCTTTCACGAGGCGCGCGGGCTGACCAGGGCCGTCGAAGATGAGCGTGGTGAAGACCTGAACCAGATCGGCGCCGTTGTCCAAGAGTTCAATGACTTTCGAGGCAGCATCAACGCCGCCGCAGGCGACGAGCGCACACTTGCCGCTGGTGATGGGGGCGATCAGCTTGATCATCTCCAGCGTGCGCGGATAGAGCGACGGACCGCTGCGGCCAGCTGGCCGGCCATCGGGAAGCATTACGCGACGCGTGTTGCCAAGTTCGATGCCGGCTACTCCTTCGGCGATGGCACAGTGCACGGATCCAATAAGCTCATCGTCGCTCATGTCGGGAGCGAACTTGACCACAATTGGTCGGATGCGCGGCACGCCACAGCGTTCAGCCAGGATCCGGCTGTGCTGAACAAGCTTTCGAATCAGTGGGCGCAGTAGGTCTTCGGTTTGCAGGTCGCGCAGGCCCATGGTATTAGGCGAGCTGACATTGATCGTGTACCAGTCGAAGCACGGGTACAGCGCGGTCATAACATCGCTCATATCGTGCGCAGTTTTTTCCAGGGGCGTGTCCATATTTTTTCCGAGATTGCAGCCGGTTGGGATCGGAAATGGGTACGCCTTGTTGCACCGCCTTTGCACGGCAAGCTTACCATCACTGGGAAACCCCAGTGCGTTGGTCACTTCCCTCTTTTCCGTATCCCGCCAAACCCGCGGACGTGCATTGCCGGGCTGCGGTTTGGGCACAACGCCGCCAATTTCGAGCGAACCGAAGCCCAGGGCGGCTAAGGCATGCGGCGCCAGGCAGTTTTTGTCGAAGCCGGCAGCCAAACCAATGGGATTCGGAAATCGGATCCCCATTGCGTATACCGCGGTGGCGGAGCTGGAGCGGTCGTACCACCAGCGCAGCAGCCGGCACAGCCAGTGATGCTTCTCTAACATTTCAAGTCTTTGCAGCACGTACTCGTGGGCTTGCTCCGGGTCGCTCTGCGTTTGCGCAAACCGCTTTTTCAGCACCCAGCGATAGTACAAATCCAGCATTTTTCTCTCCTTACGTTGCCCCAAGAATAGTTTAAAACGTACATTCCCCTCTCATGGGAATGGTGCGGATGTGTGCCTGGCGTGTCAAGGTCG
>DATDVI010000014.1:0-14120 GCA_035290125.1 Candidatus Anderseniibacteriota bacterium | reverse complement strand
TGCCCAGCAACCAGGTCATGGCGAGGTAGATGCCAGCCCCGCCGGCGCTCGCCGCCAGCAGCTGCACCAGTACTCCCCAGGCTCGCTGCATATCTACAACCGCAGCCACAGGGTATTTCAGCATTTGCAAAGCTCCCCCTGCCACCACCGCCGCCAGCGCAATACGCCACAAGCTGCTAACCACTTCCCCATCATTAAATCCCCCCAACTGCCAATGCAACACGCCGAGTAGCAGCACCATATTTACAATCGCCGAGACCGAAAAGGCCAGTGCCAGGCCCTGCACGCCCATGTGAGGGGCCAGGATAAGTGCCAAGATCACATTCGTGACCATACTGATAACCGCGATTATCACCGGAGTCTTAGTATTTTGCTGCACATAGAAACCGCGGGTGAGCAACGGAATCGCCGCTTGCGCAAAAATACTGGCGATCAGGTAGCCAAACGTCTCGAACGTCAAGATAGTGTCCTCCCAATCAAAGGCGCCGTCGCCAAAGAGCACCCGAATAATTTGTGCCCGCAATAAAAAGAAAAAGAGCGAGATCGGCACCACGAAAAACATAATGTAGCGAAACGCCCGCGCCAGCGTATTCACGAACGCCCGCCGCTGGCCCCGCGCGATCTGCTCGGCCAAGGTGGGAAAGGCAGCTTGTGCAAATGCAATACCAAACACTCCTACCGGTAAGTGCTGCACGTTGTTCGCCAGATGAAAAACAGTGATACTACCAGCCAGCAAGCTCGAGCCAACAATCGTCACGGTGAGTAAATTCACCTGCATTGCCGCCAGTCCCACAACGCGCGGCAGCATCATTCGCCACAGCGCTGCAAAATCACCCGCCCGCCACGGCAACGACAGACGCCAGCGAAAGCCCACCGCCAGCGCACTAGGTAGCTGAATGAGCATGTGAAACGCAGCACCAATAACCACTCCCCAGGCCAGCGCTACTGCTCCAAAACGCGGCACCAGCACCACGACACCGAAAATAATTCCGACATTGTAAAAAATTGGCGCTAACGCATACACCACAAAACGCTTAAATGAATTTAACACTCCCGACAACACAAAGCTGACCGCCAGCAGCAACGGCTGCAGCGCCATGATGCGCGATAACTGAATCGTGAGGCGCAGATCCTCCCCGCTAAAACCAGGCGTAATCAGTGGCACCAGCACAGGCGCGAGCAGCATCAGACAAATACTCAGCCCGCCGACAATGAGCAGCATCATATTCATAACTGCCAGCGCGAAATCAAGCGCTTCCGCACGATCGCCCCGCACTAATTTATCGGTGAAGAGCGGAATAAATGATGCCGACAGCGCCCCCAACACAACCAGGTTGAAGAGTAAATCCGGGATACGAAACGCAGCGACAAACGAATCAAATGTTGGCCCAGCACCAAGTGTTGTGGTCAGCACCCGCTCGCGCAGCAAACCCACCAAGCGGCTTGCGAGCGAAGCAACACCCAGAATCAGTGCCGCGCCCATCAGCCGGCCATTGCCATACCGAGAACTCATATAGTTATTCTAGCGCAAACACTACTCCGGCAAGCATATCGCGTTTAAGCTCGCTGGCAAAAGTAAGCTCGCCCGCCGCCGACTCTTTCGCCTGAGCAGGAACGGTGTGAACAACACGCGTTCCGCTCGGCAGCATAATCCTAACGTGTGCTTTCGTCCGCTCATCGCCCGGCTGCTTAAAGAGATACACCGAGAAATTTTCAGCCGGGTCCCACAGGCGAGGCATACGCGCATGCCCTGGCAAGCGATAGTGGTAGGTTATGGTGCTGGTTTCTCCCGGCGCAGTGGTGAGCCAATTCGCAAAGAATGTATACCCACTCTCGCTCCCAATCGTTGTACCACTCGGATGCTGGCGCTGAGTTCCTTGCCAAGCGGCCACATCACTGTCAACCACAAGCGATGCTTCCTCGCCGGTCACGTATACCGGAATTCGCTCGGCCGGCACCCCGCCATGACTGTCGAGCAACACCGCGCCCGCGGGTACCACCACGCGCTGCCACACCACATTATTCTTCACCGCCGGATTTTCCTCCGGCAGGAACGTCATGCCCGCTCCTTCCGTTGGCCCATGGTGGGTCCGGCTGATCTTGAGCACTACGTCCACATCCCCGCTGGCCAGCACTTCATAATCCGCCTCGATCTGCTGGTCCATAAACTGATCGCTCTTGTGGCCGCCAATATTCGCATTATTAACCGCCAAAAATCCCTGCGCCTCCGCCGGCAGTTCACCCGACCAGCCCTGCTCGCGCAAACTCGCCTGGGCAGCCGCATCGTGAAAGTAGAGCAGCAATGATTTCTGCTCGATCAGCTGCAACACAAGCTGCACGATTCGCTTAGCGTCAACGGCCGGCACAGTTTTGAGCCGCTCGAGGACCAGTGGAGCAAGCTCTGCTAAAAACTTTTTGGGATCATTCGCCGTACGATCATAGTTGTAGGTAACATGCTCCTGGGTTACCACCCGAAAATTATCAGCGCTCACTGTCACGTCATATGCCGGCATGGGAATAGGACCCGTAATGGCCAACAGCGCTTCAACAACGTCTGGAGTGAGTGCAATCACCCCGTCGACCGTGCCGCCGCCCTCGCGCTCAAAAAATTTAGCCGCGCTCGCGGCGCTGGCCGGCCAATCCACAAACCAGTTCGCATCCCGCAAATACCAGCGAGCAGTAATGGGGCGCAGAGGCTCGGGCGGCGCAATAAACTCATTCAGCTGTCCATCGAGGTCATACACGCTCCGCACCGCCACCTGCTCCATCTTTCCTCGATCAACTTCGATCAGGGCCAAACTACCAATGAATCCACCCGTTGGCCGGAGCTCATGGTTATTTTGGAATAATATAAGATACTGTCGGTCTCGGTCATTGCCGAGCAGCGCCAAAATAATTTCACTTTTTCCCAACCACGCTTCCAGCGCCGCTCGCGCCTGCGGCACATGTTCTTGCAACGCCGCCACAGCCGCCACAACTTCCGACGGCAATAACACGCTATCAACCGCGCGCAGCGCTTCATCCGCTTCCCGCAACGCCACGGCCGCCTCGGTCAGCTCAGCTTGCGCCGCTGCCACCGCCGGCAACACCTCCCCCTCTGCTTCAAAAAGCGGGGCGAGCCCTGCCGTGAGATGTTGGCCTGCCTGCGTTAAGTGCTCACCGGCCGCTAGCAACTCGCGCCCTGAACGCACGGTGCCGGTCACATCAAGATACTGCGCAATAAGGCGCGTCGGTCCCAGGAGTTGGTCGTACTGAGTCCGCGCTTCATGCAGCGCTTCTTCCGCGCTTAGGAAATTTGTCTCACTGGCCACAAAATCAGTCTCGGCCAGGGCCGAAGAGGCCAGCACGAAATCGTTCAAGGCCTCTGTCGTCCACTCCTTAAGAGGCCCCAAGGCGTGCGCTCCCGCCGCCACCGCCCGTAGTTGCGCAACAACACCCCAGGCCGCGAAACAGAAAACAAGCAGCAAGACAACACTACCGCGCCGCGCCCGCGGCAGCGAAATGCTGCCACCCCCGCCCAGGAAATGATAGGGTACGTCTCGCTCACCGGCGAGTGGAAGCGCGGAGCCTTGTTTTCGCGAACGCGGCGGCGGAATAATATCCAACACGCCTTTCAGTGTACGGCTAATGAGCCGCCTCGTACATTGCCAGCGTTTGTTTCGCTACCTCTTCCCAGGTTATTGCTACCGCCCCCGCGCGGGAACCAGCAATAATCCGCTGCCGACGCTGGTCTGCCTGCAGCGCGCCCGCAATACCCGCCGCGATACTGGGCACGTATTCAGGGTTAACCCAATACGCCTCACGCAGAATCTCAGGCAGGCTAGATACATTTGACGCCACGACAGGTGTACCGGCTGCCGCTGCTTCCAGCGCCGTTAATCCAAAGCCTTCATACAGACTAGGTAACGCTAAGCAGGAAGCTTCGGCATACAGTGCTGGCAAGAGCGCATCTGGCACAAAGCCAAGGTACAACACATCATCCGGGCTCAAGCCAAGCGAACGGGCAATTTTGTCGACCGCCACGTAGCCGGGTTTTGGGCGGCCAGTCAGCACCAGGGTTACATCAGGGTACCGCTCGCGCACGCGTACGTAGGCCGCCAGTAGCCGCGGTAAGTTTTTGTGACTCATCCACACGCCGACATACAGGATGAATCGCCCCGCTCGCCCTAACAGCATACGCGCCCGTACACGCTCGGACACCGTAACAGCCGTCGTGAAATTGTCGCCCACTGCTTCCGGAATTACCCGCGCTACCAGCGGCGTTTTGAGCGACCAGTCTCTAAGCTCGTGCTCAGTCGCTGCCGAAACGCAAATAACGCCGGCGGCTCGCGCTACTGCCCGCTGAAAGATACACTCGTACACCACCTGCTTCAGCAACGATTGCTGCGTCTGGCCCGGAAAGATAAAGCGCGTCAGATCATGAATCGTCACCACATATTTTCCGGGCATCAGCAGCGGAATATTGAAATGAGTAAAGTGCCACACATCTGCCCGCAACCTGGCAAGCTGCCCTAGCAGCACCGTCTGTTCTCGCCAACTATAATAGACATCATCAACCGGCACGATCTCAAAGTTGCTGCGGGGCAGCTCGCGCCGGGCTCTGGCGGCATGCACCCGCCCGATTGCCACGACAAACTGATGTCGCCTTGTCACTTTCGAGAGGCCGCAAAGTAATTCACGGGTGTAGCGCCCAATGCCAGCCCAGCCATACGCTCGCGCGTCGATGCCAATGCGCATGCTCCTAGTGTGCCGCCACTCCCTCAATAATAGCCAGTGTTGCCTGAGCGGCGCGGTCCCAGGAATACTGCCGAGCAATAGCCCCTCGCACCTCCTCCGACAACCGCTGTGGGGTAACGAGCAGTTCACGCATAACCAGAGCCAGCTCGCCCACATCGTAGGGATTAATCAGCGTTGCCCACTCGCCCACAATCTCGGGCAACGAGGAGTTGTTAGACGTAATAACGCTTGTACCGGCCAGCAACGCCTCGAGTGGCGGAAACCCGAAGCCTTCATACAGACTCGGATAGACAAATAAATCAGCTGCGGCATAGAGTGACTGCTTGTCCGCCTCCGGCACAAAACCAACGAAATGGATCCGTCCCCGCCACCGCGCCTGGCGATAGGCCACATCGACCTCGCGCATCAGCCAACCCCGCGAGCCGGCAATCACCAAATCATGCGGTACCCGCTGAGCAATAGCATCAAAAGCGCGGATAATGCTCACGACGTTCTTGCGCGGCTCCAGCGTGCCCAGGTACAACACAAACTTTTCCGGCAAATTATATTTTCCTAACTGTCCCCTCTCCTTCCGCCAACTTGCGGATGAGAAGAGGGGCTGGGCTGAGGTTCTAACGCCCGAATGCACCACTGAAATCTTGTCCGGCGCGATGCCATACAGCTGAGTGAGATCCATCGCCGTTGCACCTGACACAGCAATAATATGATCCGACCTGGCCAGCAGCCGCCGGGGCTGGACGAGATGATGCCACAAGCGTCGCTGCCAGGAAAAAAGTTCGGGAAAATGCTCGAATGACAAATCGTGTACCGTGGTAACCAGTTTCACGCCAGGCGAGATCGGCAGCAGGCGCACATGAGGCACAAAGAAACAATCCGCGTCGGTGAGCGTGTCCCAGCGCGGCTGGCCCGAGAGCAGTTGGAGCAAATTAAAAATTTTATTGGGGTAACGAGTCGCCCGCACTTCGGTAGCATCACCCAGGTGCGGCAAAACAACGCGCCGCGCCGAATTATAAAACAAGCGCCACTGATGCTGCGGCGCAATGCGCAACAGACCCCGGATAATCTGCACGGTATATTCTTCCACGCCACTGTGGCGCCCCTCCATCAGCGAGCGGACATCAACAGCAATGCGCATACTCCTCTACACGTCGCGCCAACTCTCTCGTAAAATCACCACGTTCACCGCCAGGAGGAAAACGAAAATAAACGTCGCGCCAACGATGACGGGCCGCGAGAGCTCGCGGCGCCCGACCCACGGCTCGGTCGCCACCACACGAAAACGCAGCGTAGGAATGCCCTGCTGATGATACTCTTCCACCCGCAAGCGCCCAACCTCGCGCAGCCCCGCCGCCAGCCGCCGGGCGTGATCTTCCTCCGCGCTGCGCACCGTCACCGCCACCAGTTGTGCCGACTGTTTTTGCGCGGTTACGGCCCGCTGCAACACGCGCGCATCGTCGCTCGGTACCGGCAGACCACCCTGTCCATACGCCGCAACGATATTCTCGGGAACTTTCAACCATTGCGCCAGAGTCTCGGCAAACAAGTCAGTGGCCGAGAGCGCGTAATAGCCGTCGAAGCGGTACTCGGGTGCGCGCTCCGGCTCGCTGAGAGAAATCAGGTAAGAAAAATACACTTAGTAGGTAGGGCCAACGCGTGCCACGACTCCCCAGACAATAAGAGCAGCTGCCACGCTCGCCAGCAATATACCTGGCAGCTTTCGCTGCACTACTTGCCAATACCTATTCCACACGTGCTCCATAAGTCGTTGACCGTCTGCGCCATACGGGCCTTAAAAATATCACGAGAAAATGTCTCGGCGTGTCGCCGTATCTGGGCAACGTCCCACTGCCGCTGCTCAAATTCGACCAGCGCTTTTATCATAGCGCTCACGGTTTGCTCCGCAAAGAAAAGGCCACTCACTTCCGGCAGAACGGTCTCGAGCGCTCCGCCAGCGCCAAAAGCGACGGTCGGCTTACCGCTGGCCGCTGCCTCGAGCGCCGTAATGCCAAAATCTTCCTCCTGAGGAAACAACAGTGCCCGCGCACCACGGTAGAGCAGGCTCAGGTCATTATCCGAAACAAAACCCAAAAAACTTGTCCAGTGTCCGGCCTTTTTCTTCAGCAGCGCTTCCTCCGGACCCACTCCCACAATCTTCAGTGGCCGCCCCAGGCGCTCGCAGGCCTCAATCGCCAGCTCTAGCCGCTTATACGGCACCAAGCGCGAGACAATAAGGTAGTAGTTCTCATGCTCACGCGTCACCGAAAACCGATCCACATCCACGGGCGGCGGAATCACCTGTGCTTCCCGGCGGTAGTACTTGCGAATGCGCCGCGCCACGAAGTTGGATAACGTAATGTACGCCTGCACCCGTTGCGAGGCGTAGTAATCCCACAAGCGCACATACGACAGCGCGGCCGGCGCGAACAGCTGAAAAAAAGCGCTACGTGAGAATTCCCGAATGTACCGATGACTGTCATCCCAGGCGTAGCGAATTGGAGTAAAGCAGTAGGAAATATGCAGCGTATTAGGGCCAATGATCACGCCTTTGCTAAAGCTGTGGCTGGCCGAGAGTACGACGTCAAAACTGCTCAAGTCAAACTGCTCCACCGCCAGCGGCATCAGGGCGAGGGGCAGGTAGCGATGCGACCGCCGCGCCCCGGGCAACCGCTGCAAAAAAGAGGTCCGCAGCCGGCGCTGATCCCCAGGCAGCTGCACTCGCTCTTCGTCGTGTACCAGCGTAAAAACCGGCGCATGAGGAAACACTTCCATCAGCGCGAGCAAGACCCGCTCGGCGCCACCAAAATGGGTTAAATAGTCATGGACTAATGCGACCCGCATGTCCCGCTCCCCCTATTCATGTCCTAAGCGTACCGCGCTCTGCCCAAAAGAAAAACACCCCGGGCATTAAAACTGTTTCGGGGTGGTGAGCGCTGCTTCTTGCTTTGCGCGAGCTCTCTTTAAGGCACCAAGAACAACGTGAAGCTGTTCGACGTTACTCTCGACCCGCCTTATGAGGACATCACAATCGTCAAAGTCACGGAACTTGAGCATAGTGTCAAAAAAGCTCTGCGGCATTTCTACCAGCATCTCGAGTTCGCGCCGCAAACGCCAGACAAACGTGCGTAAAACACGATAGTCATCACTGGGCCTCCGCTTAGGATCGCCAACTTTGAAACCCATCTTCTCCGCTCGTTGGCGGACAAAGTTGCGCGCTTGATCAACTTTCATCCGTTTCCCAACAATAGTATCGGCAATGGGCTTTTGCAGATCGGCCGGCACATCGGCAAGCAGCAGCGCTGCCGAGAGACCGAGTTGTTGATCCTCCGGCAGCTCCGGCGCCATCAGTGCTTGCACCGAGGCATCGAGCTTGAGAAGCTTAAGATACTGGCCAACCCACTGCACCGAGCGGGCAAAAATCTTGGCAATCTGCTCATATGTCATCCCCTGATCACGGAAGAACTTGATTGCGTTCGCGGCTTCCAAGGGAGTATGGTCGGCCCGGCCAAAGTTAGCCACCACGGAGATCAGATATTGCTCTGCCGTATCCCGAACCGGCACGACATGAACTTTCATGAGCTTCACCCCAGCCATCGCACAGGCATGCCAGCGGCGTTGACCATCGATCAATTCCCAATCATAGTCTGGATCCGGCTTTACTAACTTTCTGACCAACACAGCCACAATCTGGCCAACCTCCTGTATGCTGTCGGCGAGCTCGCGTAGCTTTTGCTTGTCAAAGAATTTCCTTGGCTGATCCGGAAAAGGTCGTATTTTGTGGCGCGGCACCAGCTTGACCTCGCCAACGACTGCATTGCCATCATCAGGAAGTGCTTCCAGTTTCTTGGGCATGGCTCTTTTCCTTTCTAGGATTATGCTACAAGGGAATCCCTAATCTTAACCAACGCTGCACTTAAAATCTGAGAGACGCAGCTTTCACTGCAACCAAGAATCGAACCGATTCGAATCATAGTGAAATCGTCACGGTAGTAGAGGGTTATTATTATACGCTCTCTATCTTTTAGACAGCCGGTCAACTCCTCAAACCCATCTAATCGAGTCAGCTCTTCGAACGGTGTTAGCGCTCGTCGATCCTCCATGGCCTCGAAATCAGGTATGCCGACATATTCACGCTGCTCAGCATCCCCGGCATCTCGCTTCAACACGGCGGCTTCCGTCACAGAAATATGGAGAAAATCCGCGATTGTCTCCAGCGATGGTTCAACAAAGCCTGGTTCAACTGGTAAGGCCACTACCGCCTTGGCGTAGAGACGAGCATTGCTGCGTACGAGCCGGGGAATCCAGTCGATATGCCGCAGCCAATCGAGCATCTCACCAAGAATACGAGGTTGAGCATACGTCTCAAACTGTACCCCGAAACCGGGATCGAACCCCTCAACCGCTTGAATGAGTCCAAAGTTACCCGCGGCCAATATCTCTTCGTAGTCGGCCTGACACTTACTTCTTCCAATGCTGAATCTTTTAGCAATCGGTTGAACCACGTGAAGATACTGCACGACCAGCTGGTTGCGAAGCATGTCGCTGCGCGTCAGCTTATACTCTTGCCACAATTCCTGGACGCTCAATGGTGAAGTTTTGGTAGCCACAGCCGCCTCCTTTCGGAAACCAGAGAAGAAATTTGAAAAGGTACTGCCTGCGGTATAGCAAAGCAGGGTTGTTCTGGCAAGCTGCGCCGGGCTACACGGCGTTGCGGTCGGTGAAAAGAATGCGAAATGTTTTGAAAAGCAAGATGATGTCCTGCCACAACGACCAGTTCTCAATATAGCCAATGTCCAGCTTGGCTTCCTGCTCAAACGGCAGCCCCGCGTTGCCGTGCACCTGCGCCATCCCCGACATCCCCGGTTTAATCGTAAACAGCTTACTATGGTGCTTTGCGTAGCGGGCTACCTCTTGCGGGAGGTGGGGCCGCGGCCCCAGCAGGCTCATCTCCCCCCGCCAGACGTTTATCAGCTGCGGCAGCTCATCAATGCGCGTCCGCCGCAGGGCTCTCCCCACCCGCGTCACCCGCGGATCCCGCTTCATCTTGAACAGCGGCCCAATGCGCTCATTGAGCTGACCGCGCAGCTGTAATTCAAACTGAGATGCTGCGTCCCCACCATACTTTTCACCGGTGCAGTACTGGGCGTGCATCGTGCGAAATTTATACATTTCAAAGAGCTTGCGGCCTCTCCCGACGCGCGTCTGACAATAGAAAATTGAACCCGGCGTATCGAGCCGAATCAAGGCTGCGACAACAACAAGCAGTGGTGAGAGCACCGCTAACCCCAGGCCCGCCCCCACCACATCCATCACCCGCTTCACAATGCGCCCCCAGCCATCGAGCGGTGTGCGCAGCAGCTCCATGAGCGGCACCCCACCAATGGCGCCGAGGCGAACACGAGCCGCGTACGTCTCGAACAGATCCGGCACATACTTATAAATCAGCTTGTACTTATCACAAAAATCGAGCAGCACCAGGTTGTCTTCGGCTGGCAGCGTGGGATCGGTTTGGATAATTTCATCGATGCCATGTTGTGCATACACATGCTCGAGCGCATCCCACCGCACCACGTCGATCATGCCCACCACCCGCAGCCCCAGCTCGGGACGGCTACTCAGAATTGTACTCAGTTGCTGCCCAAAACGGCCATTGCCAACCAGCGCCACCCGGTGGGCGCCAAAGCCACGCGCCATCGCTACCAATTGTAGCCGACGCACCAGCCAGCGACCGACAGAAACAAAAAACAAGGCAAACAGGTACGCCGCAAGCAGAATGAAACGGGATTGAAATAGCTCAGCGCTTAAGAACGTATAGGTAATGATGCCCATCATGCCCATCGAGATGCCAGCAAAAATCCGCGTCAATTCATCACGCAATCGCCGCGTCGACTCCATGGCATATAAACCTTGCAGCGCAAAAATAACAACAATGGAAAAAGCGACAATGCCAAGCAGCGGCAAATACTCAATCAACGGCAAGTCCAAGGTAAACACGGCCGGCCGCACGCGCTGCACGAACGGACTCACCCGCAAATAATAGGCCGCCGCCCCCGCCCCAACTAAGGCGATAAAATCAATTGGCACCAGCGCAGCGCCGAAGAAAAGCTCGGAACGTTTCATGACGAAGCACCGTAAGGATACACCAAGACGCTGTCAAGGCTGACTGACATCTAGGGTAACAGTGTACGCCTCGCTGGTTCTCTCCTCAAGAAGAGCATTGACATTCACCAAAAAATATCTATAGTAAAGACACAAAGATAGGTGAATGGTCGCTCTTCGACTCGGGGTTTACCCTGAGCGACCGAGCCGCAAGGCGAGGGAGTCGAAGGGAGGAAAGTCCGGACACCATGTTATTTCATAACATTATGGGTGGCAGGTAACGCCTGCCGGGAGCAATCCTAGGGAAAGTGCAACAGAAACATACCGCTCTGCACACACTTCGAAAGTGTGCACAGTAAGGGTGAAATCGTAGGGTAAGAGCCTACGCCTCACCGTGGTAACACGGCGAGGGGGCAAACCCCACCCGGTGCAATCCCAAGATTTGGTAGGGAGCACGAGGGTCATGGCGACATGACTCCCAGATAGATGGCCATTCACGCCTGCCCGCCGAAGCCTCGGCGCAGGCGGGACAGAATCCGGCTTATAGCCTGTCTTTGAGGCTCCTGCTGGAGCCGAAACCCCGCACCTCGTGGTGCGGGGTTTTATGTCACCCCTGCCCGGTCAATTGCCTCGTTCACCAGTGCATCTGCCAGCTTGTTTTTCTCCCGCCGCACGTGCGTGAACGACACCCGCTCAAACTCACTAATCAAACGACACACCCGATCATACAACACGCGCAGCGCCGTATCTTTCACCCGGTACTCGCCCGCCAGTTGCCTGACGACTAATTCGCTATCCAGATAGCAAGTCAGCTGCGTTACGCGTTCTTGGCACGCGCGGGCCATGCCCGCCAGCAGCGCCCGATACTCCGCCTGATTATTGGTCGCTTTCCCAATGTACTCCCCATGCGTAATCTGGCGCGACGCAATGTGTAGCACATAGCCAATACCCGCCGGCCCGGGATTACCCCTGGCTCCACCGTCTGTATGCAGCGTCGCGCGTAAACTACTCACTACAACCTACTCCGCCAGCTGGCGGACTACTCACTAGTTGTACCGTCCCCGCCGGCGCAATATCCTGAACCAGCAGCTGCAAGCTCCGCCGACCCTGCCACTCGTTACAATCTAAATGGAACACGACATCGGCCAAACTCCCCGCGCGCACGGCGCGCATACCATCTTCCTGGGCGAGCCCAAACCCAATACCGCCCACTCGCCGATCGGCAATCACAAAATCAAGTTTCGCGTGGCTGCTATCTTTGCCCACCGGACGCCAGCTCGCTACCGGCACATCGCGCAACACCAGCGCGGGGCGCGCATTGCCCTCTCCATACGGCTGAAAATACTGCAGCATCTCCCAAGTTTCCCAATCGAGTAAGGCTTCGTCAATCACAGCATCAGCCTCAGTACGAGGAAACGTCCTTTCCTGAGACAGCGATTCGCTGCCGCGAAGTAACACCTGTCGCAGCATGTCTACGTTATCGTGCGTAACGGAGAAGCCTGCCGCGCTGGCGTGTCCGCCAAGCTTAAGCATGTGGTCCCGCGCCGTCCCCAGGTGCGCCATCACATCGATACCAGCCGGCGCTCGCACCGAGCCCACCGCGTGTTCGCTGCCGCTGCCGACCACCACGGCCAGACGCGAAAATTTGTCACTGAGCCGGCCAGCCACCAGGCCCACTAACCCAGCCGGCCACGCGGTGTTATACGCAAAAATAATCGGCTGATCCAGCCCCAGGCCCTCCTCCGCCTCGCGCTGGATGCGCCGGCTCAGAGTACGCCGGCTCTGATTGTAAACCGTCAGCACGTCCAGTAGTTCCCGCGCACGGGTGGGATCTCGTGTTAACAAAAAGTCCAGAGCTGGCTGAGGGTGTTCCATTCGTCCGGCTGCATTAAGGAGCGGCGCAATACGATAGGCAATGAACTCTGTTGTTACCTCGCGCTCGCCCACTGCCTCCAGCAACAACTGAATGCCTGGCCGGCGACTGCGCCTCAGCGCCGGCAAACCGAAATGAGCGATCATGCGATTTTCTCCCAGCAGCGGAACCATGTCGGCGACTGTCCCAATACAGGCCAGGTCCAGCAGACCGCGCGCATCCTCAGCTCCGAGCAGCGCCTGCGCCAGCTTCCACGCCATCCCGGCACCGCTGAGATACCGACACGTGTAGTCCCCGCGGCCCGGGTGCAAGACGGCATACGCTGGCGGCAGCGCCGCGGGCAGCATATGGTGATCAACCACGATGGTATCTTTGCCGAGCGCATTCAAGTGCTCAATTTCCGGCGCATTGCTGACACCACAATCAACGGTAATCAACAGGTCAAACTCGCGTTCGAGGCCGCTGAGTACCCGCGCACTGAGTCCGTAGCCATCTTCCAGCCGATGCGGCAGATACGGCAATACTTCTCCGCCCCGCTCCCTGAGCGCACTCGCCAGAATCGCCGTACCCGTGATGCCGTCGGCATCATAATCGCCGTAGACCAGAATACGCTCGCCCCGCGCCAGCGCCTGCGTTATGCGTGCCACCGCCTGGGGTAAGTCCACAATCGCCTGATAATCTCCGACATCGCGCTCCCACTGCGGGGCAAAGAATGAGTCGGCCTCGTGTGGCGCAATACCCCGCGCCTCCAGAAGTACATCCCGTAATACCTCCCGCGAGGTTACTTTTGGCACTCGCTTCAGCTGCCAGGTATCTGCCATAGTGTGCCTGATTAGACGACAGCCATTCCCGCCGGAGCCTGGTACTGCGTGCGCACGTTGTCTAAAAATGGCTGCAGGCTGCTGCCAAGCTTGCCATGAATCGTTTTTTCAATAATGAGCAGGCGATTATACTTAGCCGACCGCTCGGAGCGCGAGGGCGCGCCAGTCTTAATCTGTCCCGCCCCCACCGCCACCGCCAAATCCGCGATAAAGCTATCCTCCGTTTCGCCCGATCGATGCGAGATGATGATGTTCTGCCCTGCCTCCTGCGCCAACAAAATCGCCTGGAGCGTCTCCGTCAGTGTGCCGACCTGATTCGGCTTAATTAAAACGGCATTCGTTGCCCCCCGCACAATACCCTCGCGTATGCGGGTTTCATTAGTAGCATACAAATCATCGCCCACCACTTGCGCCGCCTGGCCGTTGAACTTCATGAAGCGCTGCCAGTCATCCCAGCTATCTTCCGCAAAAGGATCCTCAAAAGAAATAAGCGGATACCGCTCCCGCCACATCTTGTAGCGGTAGGCCAAGTCTGTCGCCGATATTTTCCCGCCATCCAGCTCATACAGCTTCTGCTCCGCGTCGTAAAACTC
>DATDVI010000013.1:0-13251 GCA_035290125.1 Candidatus Anderseniibacteriota bacterium | reverse complement strand
CAAACAGCTCGGGCGCGTCTGCCCGCTCCCACCCGCCTCGTGCAGCAAACCACTGGGGGTTTGTAAAGTGGTGCAGTGTCACAAAGCTTACCAGCCCCTGGCGCTTGAGCTCACGCAGCACCTCGCGGTAGTGCTCCAGCGCCGGCCGATTCCACACTCCCCGCTTCGGTTCTATGCGTGCCCACTCGATCGATAGGCGATGCGCGGTGTGCCCCAGTTGCCGTGCCAGAGCAAAATCATCCCGGAACATATGCCAGTGATCAGTTGCCCGGCCAGACGACTCGATGCCTGGTGTCTTTCTCTCCCACGCCCACCAGTCACTATGCACATTATTGCCCTCTGCCTGATGCGCACTTGTCGCCGCACCCCATAAAAACTGCACTGCCATGCTAGCAGTATAGCAGTTTTGCTTTAGTTGCTCGCTACGCGCTGCACGCTGCGTCGCCGGCGCAGGCGACCGAGCGCCACATTCTGCAACTGCCGCACGCGCTCGCGGCTAATACCAAATTCCTCGCCAATCTGCTCCAGCGTGTGCGGCACCTGCCCGTTGAGGCCGAAGCGCCATTCGAGAATTTTGCGCTCGCGGGGCGGCAGCGTACTCACCGCTTCGCGAATTTCGCCGCGAATTAACTCTTTCTGGGTTATCTGGTTCGGCCCCAGTGCCTCCGTATCCTCGAGCATTTCCTGCAGCTGGGTGACTCCCTCACCATCTTTCCCGCGAACCGGCTGGTGGAGCGAGAGCACATCCGAGCTGGCCGCCTCCAGCTGATCCACCGCTTGCCGCGTTAACTTCATTTCCTGCGCCACCTCTTCCGGCGTCGGCCAGCGGCCAAGCGTCTGGTAGAGCTGCTGCCGCACCCGCTGCATTTTCAAGACGCGATCCACCACATTCTCCGGCAGCCGCACGAGGCGTCGGCTCTTGAGCGCCCGCAGAATCGCCTGGCGAATCCAGTAGACCCCGTAGGTAGAAAACCGGGTCTTAAACTCCGGGCGAAACCGATCCACCGCCCGCATCAGGCCGATGTTGCCTTCCTGGATTAAATCCAGCAGCGCCTCCGAGTCGCTCGATGAGGAATATTGCTTAGCAATGTTAACGACCAGCCGCAAATTAGCGCGCATCATCTGCTGCCGCGCCAGCTCATCGCCCTCGTCCTGAATGCGCCGGGCGAGTGAGGCCTCTTCGCTCGCCGTGAGCAGCGGGGTCTGCCCAATTTCCTCCAAGTATTGGCGCAGCGAAGAGCGGTCACGTATGGTAGTTGTAGGTTGGTTCTTCATACAGCAAGTATATATCACATGACATCAATCATCAAGGTTAAGCAATTAAGCAAACATTACAAAGTACATCGCGCGGCTCCCTGCACAGTCTCATACATCGCCAGTATGAGGTAGTTGAAGCTGTCAAAAACATTGACAACCCCTGAAAAGTTTCCGGCCGCTATCGTCGTCTAGGCTCGTTCGACGTACTCGCCCGTCCGCGTATCTATGACAATCGTATCGCCCGCCTTCACAAACAACGGCGCTTTCATGGTCGTTCCGCCCTCGATGACAACTTCTTTCATGACATTCGAAGAAGTGTCTCCGCGCACGCCCGGCGGCGCCTCCAGAATCTTACGCGTAATCTTAATCGGCAGCTCGACGGACACCGGCTTGCCCTCAAATAACCACACATTCGCCGCTTGCCCCTCCAGTAAATACGGCGCAGCCTCTCCCACAATGTCCTCACCCAGCTCCACCTGCTCGAATGTCGCCTGGTCCATAAACGTGTACTGACCCTCGCTCCCGTAAAGGTACTGCCACTCGCGCTGCTCAAGATCGGCCTCAGCCACCTTATCGGATTGCATAAACGTGTGCTCACGCGTCTTGCCGCTCTGCAGGTGCTTGAGTGTGGAGCGCACCACCGGCCGGCTTTTCTGCTTGCGGGAAAATTGCGCCGTCAAAACAGTGTACGGCTCGCCCTCGAGCGTAATAACCTTGCCTTTACGAATTTCGTTCATGCTGAGCATAGGTGCTCCCCGTTATGGCCGCAGAACCGGAAAATCACGCACCCGCTCAATCGGCTTTGCTTCCAGCGTCGCGGCCGGCCGCGCTGGCTGCTGCCGCTCACGCGGAGCAAGCCCGGGTACATCAGACAAAATGCCAAGATCGAGGTTGCCGATATTGACGAATCCAACCCACGCCACCAAGCCCAGCATTGCCAACAGCACGATGGTAAGGATCGCCGATGTCGAATTCTCAACCATGGCTTCTGAGTACCGAACTGGCGCCAGTCTGTCAAATGGTTACTGTTTACAAAGCGCCTCACCCCGGTACTATAGTTGATATGCAAGGAGGTGAGCACAATGTTTGAAGAAACTGAGGGTGACGACATGAACACCGGCGCCGATACGGGCGCCGACACCGGAGGAGACATGGGGGGCGATATGGGCGGTGACATGGGTGGCGAGGAAACCACCTCTAGCGAGACACCAGCCGTCTAACGTCTACTTCCGAACTCGTCGACGAGTTCTTGGATAAAATATCCCTGCTCTCGCCTCCGCCGGTTGGCGGATGGCGAAGCAGGGGTATTTTTATAACTGCAAGGTGTGGCTGCGTGACCGCAGCCACCGCCGCCGCTGGGCATAATCCGGGCTGAGCTGCGCCACAATTCGCCAGAAAGTTGGCGTATGCCGACGTTCCTGCAAGTGCGCCACTTCGTGCGCCACAACATACCGGGCAACAGCCTCATGAGCGAGCAACAAACGCCAGTTGAGAGAAATTCTCCCTGTCTGCGGAATACAGCTGCCCCATTGTGAACGCGCACTCGAAACGGCCAGCGCACCTGCTTGCACACCCAATTGCTCCGTAAACACGCGCACCTGCTGCGCAAAATACTGCCGCGCTCTCTTCTTGTACCAGGCGGTGACGGCCGCACGCACCTTGCGCTTCTCAGACACAAAGATCGACAGCTCATAGTCTGCCTCGCCCGAGCTACTGCGTACACGCTGCGGGTCAACTATTACGCGCAATGTATAATCGTCGCCCAACAGCGGCAGCACTTCCCCCGATACCAAGCGTCGCTGCGGCTGCTCGCGCCGTTTCTGCTCCGCTTCTTTGAGCGCCCGCGTTAGCCACGCCGATTTTTCATGAACAAATTGCTCAGCTTCTTTATACGATGCCCGCCAAGGTACCACGACCTCCACCGCCCCGGTCACGTCAACGTGCAGCAAGAGGTTCCTGGCCCGGCGGGATCGCCGCACGATAAAGTGCTGTTGCGCTTTCATAAGCAGCATCGTACAGTTACGCGCATGTTTTGGAAAAAGAAAGCCGCACCCGCCGAAAGTTCAGGCCTGCCTGCCGGCGAGGCAGGCCTCCCCTGGGATGCAGCCGCAACGGATGCCCTCGAGCAAGCACTGAGCCAAGCGCCTGTCCCTGCCCCGCTCAAAGGCCGCGTCAAAAAAGAATTGCAGCGCGCCGCTGAAGAGCAGGCGCGCCAGCACGGGCACGCAACCGTCACCGCCGAAGACCTCATGCAGGGCATGCTGGCCAAAATGCCCGCCGCGATGCGGGCGAAAGTTGAAGACGCCATGAAGCAAGGCCCCGAGGGCCTAGAAAACTTGAAGAACGAGTTAGGAAAGTAGCCGCCGTTCCTTTTGCAGCTGCCGATAAATTTTCTCGGCCCGAATAAAGTCGCGTGGCTCGTCTAAGTCGGTGCTCGTGCGCGGATCGAGCACATACCCGTGCAAATTTTCCCCCCAGATATTTTCCTGCGTGAGCGCAGCCTTGCGCAACACAAATTTGCGGCGCGTTATGTCGATCTGCCCATCCTGGAAATACACCGGGAACAGTTCCTGAATTTTTTGCCGCGGCTGGTCCGGCCCCCGCTGCCGCCGATACGCGTTATCAAACACCGGCCTCAGCGCACTCGCCTGGCCAACCTTCCGACTTTCTTTATCAGCAAACTGCCACATCTTATACGGATGCAGAGGAGCTGGAATCACGCTCTTCATGCCATCGACGTTCGGATTATCTTTCATGTGTCGCACCATCGCGTCGATATCGCCGGCGAAGCGCAACGGACTCGTTGGCCGCAGGTTCACTACAATGCCGGGCTTCCAGCCGTGGGTTTTCTCCATCCAGGTAACGGCGTGGTGATACCACCCGGCATCGCCACTTGTCGGCTGCGAATACTTCTTCGGCCGCGGCGCAACAATCGCCCCCAGGCCCTCCGCCTCTTTGGCAATGCGTGGATCTTCCGTTGAAACAACAACGACATCAATTTCTTTCGCCGCAAAGGCAACATCAATTGACCAGGCGAGCAGCGTCTTGCCGCCCAGGCGCTGGAGATTCTTCCAGGGAATGCTCTGCTTACCGCCCCGAGCCGGGATAATCGCGGCCACAGCAACCGACGTTCTCTTTGGGTTCTTTTTCGCCATCGGCAGAAGACTACTGCCCCCTGGACAAAAATGCAAGCGTGGGATATAACTTCTCCACGCTCAATGAGCGTAGTTTGTATCTTTAATAACCCTCTGCCAATCTTGAAGGAACTACCATGTTACTCGGCTACCTTAATCAGCCCAAGACGTTTGCACCTTTCCTAAAGCATTCAGCCTGGGGAAAAGCGCTAACCTGGATTCGGGAACATCACCACAACATTCCCGACGATGGCGAGTACCCAATCCTCGGCCAAGAAATGCGGGCACTGGTCCAAACAGTGCGCGTGAAGCCGGAAGCAGAACGAGCTTTTGAGTCACATCAGCAGTTCTTTGATCTGCAATACTGCTTCACCGGTGGCGAGCATATTGGCTGGGCACCAACCAGCATCTTGACGGTGAGCACTGAATACGATAAAGCCCGTGATGTCGCGCTCTACACGGTGCCTACCATGCACGCAGTCATCCATGTGCGCCGGGGCGCGTTTGCCATCTTTCTGGAAGATGACGGTCACCTCCCAGGCCTCACTGGCGATGGTGTTCGCAAAGTGGTCATCAAGATCCATCGAGATCTGCTCTCTCGGTCTATTCTATTATCGGAGTAGGAACTGACCGAAAGCCTCGCACCTCGCGGGGCATATTTTTTTACAGCAATAAAAAAAGCGCCCGAGAACTTTCCCGAGCGCGCCGTGACTAAACAACATGAATGACTCACCGAGGAACTGCCATGTCAATCAGTTTCGCTTCAGCCTGATGGACCAGCGCAAACCGATCGGCGGCATGTGGTAAGTTCGACAGCAGTGGCTTGATCCGATAAACCAGCCTCTGAACCTCCCGGATCAAAACATCACAAGGACGCCTTGCCGGAACAAACTCCCATTGTTCGCTGCCATCCTGTCGATTGCTGAGGGCAAAGTTGCCGGCCAGCTGCCAAAAACCAGCTTTCTCAGCAGCAAGACGGTAGACATCGCAGTAGAGGTCGTATGCTTCCGGCGGCGGAGGAAAATAAGGCCTGCCGTCGTAGAGCATGTGACACTCCCCCTCCTGCTTACCAAAGACCATCCGCTCGTGACGCAGACGAATCGTGCGAAAGACCGACAGGAATGGGGACGTTAGCCACCACTCAGGATCAAAATCGCCAAACCGACCTCCGGGAAAATCAACCTCTACGTGCGGCTTCGAAGAAGCAATCGCAACCATCCTACACCTCCTTTGAAACAGTGAACTTACATGTCCAGCGATATGAGAATCGCTCCAATAGTCATAATCATTCCTCCAACCAACCGGCCGCCGATTTTCTTCCGTTCACCCAGAAAGATCAGTGCACCGATGATAGTGAGAGGAATCGAGAGACGCTTCAGCGCCCCGACATGAGACATCAAGGTCACCCGATACGAGAGACCAAATGCCACATGCAGTGCCGCAAAGAGTGCCGACATGAGCAGCAGGGCCCGAAAGGCATGCTGCCAATTGAGTCCAGCAAACTCTTTCCAATACAAGGCTAAGAAAAGATTTCCTGCCGCCGCGATACCGAAAACGCAGCAGTAGGCAAAGGCCGGGTTCGCATTGCGGGTGCTCAAAGCTTCATAGGGAAGAGCGAACAGCGAAAACAGCACAGCAAAGTAGGCCCACCGAACACCCAGGCTCTGCCGAAGTGAAATGATCGGCGCGAGCCACACGGAGAGTTGATAGCGCCAGCCATGCCGCTGTTCACCCACAATCGTTTCAAGCGTGGAGGCCTGGGGGGATTGTCGAGATGCCGCCAGCTTATCAAACAAATCTCGAATACCTAGGGTATAGGTACCAATTGCCAGCAGCCAGATTCCGCTCCATCCCCATACTCCCGGCATCTCTCCTAAAAAGACAATGCCGAAGAGAATAACAATCGCTGGCGTACTGGATTCAATGGGCGCCACGAGCGACAAGTCTTCCAAGGCCTTGGCTTTGATCTTGGCAAGCATAATGCCAATGTTCAGCAGGCCACTGCCAATCACCGGCACAATGAAGCCCTCATTCCATGACAGCACGTTGGTCGCAATCGCTGGTCCGCCAGTCAGGAGCATAGTGATTAAAAGCAGCAGACTACAACCGCCAATAACGAGCGCCGTGAAAGCTTCCGTCCGCCCCTCCCACATTGCTTTGTTGCCAAGCTCCAGCTTAACCAGCAAGAGGTACCAGGCAAGCTCTATACCCGCGAGGCTCATACAAAGCCACACGAGAGCTGGACCCAGTAGAGTTCCGGAGGCGTAGGAGCGCGTGCACAGCTCAACCATCAGCACTGTCCCAACCAGCACAACGCCAGCAGTGATGAGACGACTCGTGAGCGAACGCCCGCCCTGCAGCATCACGAGGCGCCACGGCACCTCTTCTACTGCCAGGAGCTCGCCATTATTCTCTGTCCGCATTGGCACAGCAGCGTTAGACATCGTTAGATCCTTTCGTTGTCAACGAACGACGTGATACCCTGAACTACGCACATGCGCAGAGATAACAGGGAATTGCAAAATACATTTTTTAGTATCAATTGTCAATGATCACCAAGCCTCTTGGCAATACCGGCCTTACTGTTTCGGCTCTCGGCCTCGGCACCGTCGAAATCGGCCTGCCGTATGGCATCGGCGTCGACACGCTTCCCTCCGATAAAGAAGCCGAGCGCATCCTGAAGACAGCTGTTGACCTCGGCATCACCTACTTCGACACCGCCCGCGGCTACGGCGTCGCCGAAGAGCGCCTTGGCAAATTCGGCATCAGCAGAACCGACGGCGTCGTCGTTGGCACCAAGTGCGCGCAATTTTTAGAAAAAGGCGAAGATCCGCGCGGAGCGGAACTAGAAAAGAAAATTAGAATCGAGGTAGAGGAGAGCTTGCGCCTGCTCAAAGTAGACTCGCTGCAGCTGCTGCAATTACATGGCGGCACTAAAGAGCAAATTGAGCGCGGTGAGCTCATAGATATTGTGCGACACTTAATCGAGGAGGGGAAAGTTCAGCACGTCGGCATTGCCACGCGGGGGGCAGATGCCCCCCTGGCTGCCATCGACTCCGGCTTTTTCGAAACAATTCAAACAGCTTATAGCATTCTCGACCAGCGGATGGCACAGAGCGTCCTCCCCCAGGCCCAGGCAAAAAACGTCGGCATCATCAACCGCTCGGTCCTGCTTAAGGGCGCGCTTACCCCCGCTGTGTGGCAACTACCACCCCAACTTGATCCGCTGAAAGAGCACTCAGCCCAAGCCGCCGCGATGGCCAAGCAGCTTCACCTCGATCTGCCCACACTCGCCGTCCGCTTTGCAGCCAGCAACCCGGCCGTCTCGACGATCCTCCTGGGGACAATAAAACCACAGCACCTGCGCGCTGCACAGGCAGCCCTGGCTGCCGGCCCACTGCCGGAAGATGTGTTAGGTGAACTATACAAATTAGCTATCAACGACGAAAACCAAGTGGACCCTGCTAAATGGCCAAAAGATAGCTAGCGCGAAGCCCAGCCGCCATCGACAACCAGCGTCTCGCCCGTCATCCCGCGGCTGGCATCGGATACTAAAAACAGTAGCGCCTCGGCCACTTCTTCCGGCTCGGCCATCCGGCCAAGTGATGTATGAGCGCTATAGCGCTGCACAAACTCCTCATCCTGGCTTTTCTTGACCCCACCCGGCGCTAAAACATTGGCGCGAATCCCCTGCCGGCCAAACTGAGAAGCAAGCTGCCGCGTCAGCATAATCAGTCCTGCTTTCGTCATAGCATAGTCAACCGGCTTCTCCGTACCCGCCGGGTAAATTTCCGGCCGCGGCGGCGTTACGCCATAGAATGACGCAACGTTAACAATTGTCCCGCCATTCTTCTCTAGCATCTGCCGAACCGCCGCTTTACACACTCGCCAGGCCCCCAGCAGATTAACATCAACGCTTTGCCGCATCGCTTCCTCGGGGTAGTTCACGAACGTCAGTTTGTTCTGATCAGAATCAACATCAAACTGGGGATTAATCGCCGCGTTATTAATCACCACATCAATGCGACCATGCTCTGCAATAATCTGCGCAAAAGCAGTATCGATAGACGCCTGATCTGTCACGTCCATCTTCATATCAGCCGTGTCCGTCACATCGGTAACAATCACCGTCGCGCCCGCCTCCCGCAGGGCTTTCGTAAAATAGCCCCCCAGAAATCCCGCCCCGCCGGTCAGCAGAATTACTGTATTACTCAGATCAAATGAATGTGTGGCCATATAATTCTCTAAGAATAACCTAAAATAGGCTCAGGCACAGTAACAGACTAACAAACCCTGTCAATAAAAAAACCGGCGATGATCACGTCACCGCCGGCGCTGGAACATAATTACTCTTCTTCCGCAATGGCAGCCAGCAAGCCGTCGAGGTTAATCGTTTGCCAATCGCGAAAGACATGCGCCGCCCCGGCTTCAAGTATTTCCGCGACCACACCGGGAATCCAGTAATACGGTACGCCCACCGGGATAGCGCCGGCCGCCCGCGCTGCCAGCATGTCCTTGGCCGAATCCCCAAACACCAGTAGTTCCGTCGGATAGATCCCAAGACGCCGGGCCGCTTCAAGGAACACATCTGGTGCCGGTTTAACGTTGATTACATCTTCCCGCAGAATAATACGCTGCGCCGGAAAAAGGTGACCAAGCCCTGTCCGCTCGATCAAAGGCACTGCCTGCACCTGCGGCGTTAAAGAGGCAATCGCACTCGGCAGGTAGAACGGAATTTGAGCGCAGAAAGCCCCGAAGCCAGGCCGGAGCGCAATGGGCGCTGTTTCCAGCAACTCATTGTATTTTTCCATCTTTCGTAGCCGATACTCTTCAGGATTGATGTCAGAGCGCCCGAAGAACTTCAAAATCGCGGCGATCGCGCCTGGGTCCCCAGCTCCAATGACTCCCGGAATCTGGATAATGCCCCATTCCGTTACGGCGATACCATACGTGCCAGCCGCGTGAGCTAAACCTTCGTGATGGCATTTTTCCACGGAAAAAGCCGTCCCTTCCATGTCGAACGCCAAACCACTAATATTGCGTCCCACGATATTTCTCCTTGCATAAAAGGAAAGTAGGTTGGAATGATCAAACTCAGCTCAAGCGAAAACACACAATAGCAGATAGACGAAAGCTGTCAACCGCCGCTTGACGCGGGCCAAGCAGTCAGCTTTACTAAATCGACATCGGCCACTTGTCACCAGCCTGGTGACCCCGATGCTTGTTCTGTCCCAATTCAGAGGAGAAACGATCATGTCGTACGCTCTACACGCTCCTGTTGAGCCAACAGAGGAATATCGCAACCGACTTATCTTCCAAGCCCTCCCTGCTCAAAAAATGGGGCTACAGAGAAGCATGGTGGTCTTATTCGAGCGTTTACTCACCCCCGACATGCTGCTGCACGACCAAATTGGCAATCCGATTGAGCACCACACCGTCGTACTATCAAACATCGTGGAAATAGCCATGGCCGAATTTGGGTATGAGGCAGACGAACTGCTATTCTTCTACGCCTGCCTGGCGCTCCTGCACGACAACTGCCCCACGCCTAAGATTCCTCGCGAGGTCATTGACGCAGCTATCGGCGACGAAAAGAAACGGCAGCTCGCGGCAACAAGAATTCGCAACCGGGAAATCCACATGCGAGACGGGGCGCAGCGAGCTGGCAACATTCTCGAGGAACTGCGGCAAGACCGAACGTTGCGCTTTGCAGCTATGCTCACCAACGGTGACGTGGACACCATCTGCCGCGTCATTGCCATCCATGACAATCCGACGATCGGTATACCCTTGCCAGACGATTTCAAGGCTGCGCACATACTCCGCGAGGCGGACCGCCTCTGGATGGTCACCAATCTCGGCATCCGCGTTGATCTGTCCCGCCGTGGCGTTGATCCTGATAATCCCGACGCGTTCCTGGAACAAGCTCAGCGGAACACCGGCAAGTTCATGGGCGAGCGACAATATGTATATCCGACAGTTCAGCCGGGAGTTTTCCAGGATAGCCGTACGTTTTTCCGCACCACGGCCGGCTACAATCTTTACTGTCGCTACTGGGCAGAAATTGGCCAATATGGCGCCGAGCGGCGCGGCTACATCCGCAACGACTAATCAAAATCACACTGTCTGTGGCGCACCACCGGCAGTTTTTTTATTTCTTTCGTGCCACGAACACCGCCCCTGTCGACGCAATCCAGGGCGACAGGGAATTGGCAAAATCTTTCAACATCTTGCCCGCCGCGTTTAACTTATACGGCTCCTTGCCCCGCAGCCACGGCCAATCGATGTACAAGCCGTAGTGGCTGTCTTTCTCCGGCAGCTCGTGGGCTTGCTCCTCCACTACCTCAAAACCCGCCGTCCGCAACAGCTGCTTGAGCTCCCCGCGGTCAAATAAGTAATTGGCAAACGTCGGTGTATGCCCCCTACCTTGTTTAACTAGCTTCTCGAGCTTTTTCAGCGGCAGGTACAGCAAACGGCGAATCATGTTGGCAATCGGCACCTCCATAAAGAACACGCCGCCATGCCTCAGCACCCGCGCCACTTCCCGCAACGCCTCGGGTACTTTGTTTTCCACGTACTCGAGCGTTCCAATAGCTAACACGCCGTCGAGAGAATTATCCGGATAGGGGATCGCCGTCATGCTGGCCACTTTTACTTTTAGGTCGCTGTTATACTCGGTGAGCGCTCGCACCGTTCGGGCTGCAATATCAATCCCCTCCACGTCGTACCCCTCCTCTTTCAGGAAAATAATCCAGCCGCCAATGCCGCAGCCGACATCGAGGTACTTCTTGCCCTTTTCGATATGCTTCTCCATCAGCGGCCAGAAGCCCTGCTTGCGGAATTCCTCTGAGCTCTTGCCTGCAATGTGCTCCTGGGCATACTTCTCATCCCAGTACTGCTGCGGGTTAAAGCCTTTCGGGTAAAATTTCTCGAGCTTAAACATAGTTCTATTATTTCATATAAAGCCTAAGATGATCCATGGCTTGCAAAAAGCCTTTCCCTCCATGTAGATGTCCCTGCCACACTTCCGGAATCATCGTGTACTGGTATCCGGCCAGGGGACCGAGCACTTTCGTCCAGTCGACCGTTCCCTCGCCAATCTGCAATCCCTCGTCGCCGACCCCGGCGGCGTCGGAAATGTGCAGGTGACGGACAAACGGCTTAAGTCTCTGAACCATATCGACTAGATCTGCCCCTTTCGCGGTACATGCCAAAGCCGCGTGCGAAGTGTCAAAGCATAGCCGATACCCTGTCTGCTGTAAAAACTGCTCAATCTCATCAGCCAGCAAAAAGATATTCCCCACCCACTCGCCGCCAAACACCCATGGCCTGGGCGGCAAGTTTTCCGGTAATAGTTCAACACCATCCGCCCGAAGCTTACCAAGCGTATCAGCAAAAATATCCAGTAGTTTTTTGGGATTGTCGTGAGGGGTAAGCGTAATGCCGCCCGGGTGAATAATCAGTTTCGGCGTGCCCGCGAACGACTCCCCCAGTTTTTTCGCCACCTCAATGCTGCGCTGCAGCGTCGCAACCGCCACCGCGCGCTCAGCGGCATCTTCCGCCGCGGGGTTTAAATATAGCCGCTTCATGTATTCCGGCGCGTGCACGACAACTTCCTGCGCGTACTTCCCCTGCGGCACTTTTTCATCCAGATCTTTGTCGCTCAAGTGAAACTCAAAGACGCCAGGGGAGTACTTCAGATACCGCTCGAAGTCCTCGCGCAGGCGCACCACCGGCCCCCACTTCCAGGGAATATTCGCGCCGCTAAACGTCTCCAGAATTTTGTCCGCCGTCAGGTCGTCTTCCGTTAAAGCCTCCCCGGCCGGAATATCGCGCCGAGCAATAAGCCCAACAACTTCTTGCATCCGCTGCGGCGACAAACCCTTGGCTGGACTAAGAGTCGTTAGCATCTCCCGGGTAATCTTTGTGCCGTCCACGATAAACGTCTTGGCTACAATGCTTTTACCCAAAATTTCCCGGTTCATCACCTCCGCCCGGCTTATTTTCTTCACCGGCTGGCCCACTGCCTGCTCAACCTGCCGGATCCCCTGGACTAACTGCGAAAATTCAGCGGGGGACAAGCTGGCCTTATGATCTGGCCCGGCCAGATCTTTATCGATAGTCAAATGGCGCTCAATAATACACGCCCCGCGCGCCACCGCACCAATCGATACGGCGATGTCACGCTCGTGACCGGAATATCCTACCGGCACACCAAATTTCCGCAGCGTATCCATGTAGCTTAGTGAAATTTCATCAAACGGCGCCGGGTAGGTGTTATTACAATGCAGCAGCGCAAAAGAAACGTTTAGACCACGGAGCAGCGCGACAGCGTGCTCTATCTCTGGCTCGATGCTCATTCCTGTCGACACAATCATTGGCTTGTTAAATTTCGCCAAGTATTCGAGCAGCTCATCATTCGTCATGTCCGGCGAGCCGATTTTATACAGCGGCACATGCAGCAGTTTTTCAATAATATCAGCACTTACCGTATCCCAGGGATTAACTAAAAACATAATCCCGCGCTTATCGGCATACTGTTCAAGCTCCAGATAGACTTCGTCACGTAATTCAAATTCCTTGAGTAGGGGAATGAGATATTGATATTTCTGCTCGGCGCTGTTGGGATCACTCAAAATCTTACGCTGGTAAACTTCAGCCAAGTTGCGCATCTGGAATTTAACCGCATCCGCGCCGACGGCTTTCGCCGCGTCAATCAGCTGCTTAGCCCGCCGGATGCTGCCATTGTGGTTAATTCCCGCTTCCGCAATGACAAAAACTGGCTCCCCGGGGCCGATCGCCCGCTCCCCTACCCGCAGCGGCGTAATTGACATAAACGTTGTTATACGATAATATCATG
>DATDVI010000012.1:0-8230 GCA_035290125.1 Candidatus Anderseniibacteriota bacterium | reverse complement strand
AACCGACCATGAATGCAGCCCACAGCGCTAGAGCATCGTTGACATAATTGGGACTGACGAGATTATAGGCAGCCCACCGCAAAGCCCAACTGATGGCAGCGATACCGATGAGCGAATGCGTGAAATGACGGTGCCCGCCGGAAAAGGCCTGGAAGACATCGCCCACAATATTGCCCCCAATGACCCGGCGCCAAATGTTCGCGGTCGGCTGATCTAGATCGGGGGTCAGCGCCCCCACCATCACAGCCACCACACAGAGCACTCCGATAACCGGGCCGAGTGAGACCGGGTACAGTGAGAGCACCCACAGGGCACTGGTGAGTGCGACTATTTGATGGGTAGTGCCCGTCATGAGAATCATAGTAACAAACACTCCGCCTCCGCCAACTGGCGGAGCGGAGTGTTTCTGCAACAACAAATGCTACGGCGCGTTAGCGCTTCTTGCGCTTCGCTGTGCGCTTGCGAGTCGTGCGCTTGCGTCCGGTTGACTTCTTGCGAGTCGTGCGCTTCTTCGTTGTTCGCTTACGAGTAGTCTTGCGCTTCGTTGTGCGCTTGCGTGACGTTGCTCGTTTCTTCGTTCGACGTTTGGTTGGCATTGAGACACACCTCCTCTCAAATCTTTTATTCCTGTTTGTTAATTAAACAGAACTTACTTACTAGTTAAACAAAAATAAATTTGCAACGCAATGCAGTTATGCACAGCACTTCGCTCCGCTGACGCGGAGCTTCGCGCTGTAAACAGTTACAAAGATTTTTTTATTTTTAATTTCATGCCGAGGTAACTTGTTGCGTACGAAGCGAAACTAAACATTATTACTGCGCTGATGACGTGTGCAGTTGTTAATGGGAACATGAAGCTCGCAACGAGCAGTGCGCCAAGTACATAATCAAGTTGATCAAACAGCGGCCACGGTTTGCCTGGTGCAATATTAAGCTGGCGCTTGAAGAAACTTTTGGCGGCATCGCCGGCCAGTGCGCCAAAGCCTAGCAAGCCGCCAACGACTGCGGACTGCCCAAGAATAATTCCTGTTATAGAGCCAAATACTATGCCTACCAGCAGGCCGCGCCAGGTCTTGTGGTCGCCCAATACGCGCCGGCCGCGGAACGTGGCGCCGCCATCGAGGGGGCGGTTTAAGGCCGGCAGCCAACTATATTTCGCCGCAATGACGGGCACGGTGTTGGCCACGCCGGCTGGCAACATGATCCAGATTGTCTCTAGAATGACTTGATGCAGCACGGTTTAAAATTACCAAGAGTGTTTTACACTCGCAACACGCACATTGTCGCACGAGCATTACTGGGCAAGCTTTTGGTGCGCACGTGGCACGGCAAAACTTTTGCCGTGCGCATTACTGAAGTTGAAAGTTATGTTGGTGAAGATGATGCAGCGTGTCATGCTTCTCGCGGCAAAACAAAACGCAACGCGGTGATGTTTGGTGAAGCGGGACACGCGTATGTGTATTTCATTTATGGCATGTATCACTGCTTGAATGTGGTGACGGAAGAAAAAGATTTTCCAGCGGCGGTTCTTATTCGCGGCGGCGTGTTGACTGACCCCTCCGTCCCGCTTGAAAGCGGGACACCTCCCCTTGGTAAGGGGAGGAAAACCGCGCAGAAGCTGGATGGACCTGGAAAGTTGTGTCGCGCGCTGCACATCACGCGCGTGCAGAACGGCGAAGACCTGGTGACGAGTGAGAAGCTGCTTATTGCTGATGACGGCTACCGGGTCAGGAAAAAAGACATTGTCACCACGCCGCGGATTGGCGTCGCGTATGCCGGGGAAGACGCGCTGCTCCCCTGGCGGTACTTCCTTGATGTCTCCCCTCTCCTCCGCCAGCTGGCGGACTAAGGAGAGGGGTTAGGGGTTTACCCCGCAAAGCGGCTTTGTGGGGTGAGGTATTTCCGGGAGATCAGCCCGCAAGTTGCTGGCGCCTGACCCCGACCCCCAGCTTTTTTCGGAAAGCTGGGGTTTTTTACTTTTTCAGCTTGTCTAAAAACCGGCGCGGGGTGAGGATGTTGATTCCTTTATATTCCTTGAGATCTAGCAGATCACGGTCGCCGGTGATGAGGTAATCGGCCTTAAAAGCTACGGTTAGGTCGAGGATACGGTTGTCGGGGTGACTGGTGGGAGATAAGATATTCGTTTGGCGCTTGGGATTAATGAGTTTCGCCGTTGTGGTGACTCGCTGTCGTATATCAACTATCTCATCCCCTGGTTGGCCAAGTTTCCTTTCGAGAGCTTTTTCAAGTTCGGCGAGAATATGGCTGCTGACGGCTACTGTAATCCTATTTTCTTGTTCGGCAAGTAGAAAGACTTGTTTAGGGATACCGCCGAAGCCAAAGGCGGATACGTAGATATTCGTATCAAGAACGACCTTTGGCTTTCTTTTCCTGCGCTTGTGCTTCTTCACGCCGCCACTGAGTCATGCGATCATACAACTCTTCTTCAGTGTTAATGCCGATCTTGGCCAGTGAATGCCGCATATTTTGTTTAATTTCTTGCCAACGGACGCGGTCCTCGACGTACTTCCGACACCCCTCGCGCATAAATTCGCTGCGGGTGCGGTTTTCGCGCTTGGCAGCGCGGTCGATTTCTTTCAGCAGTTTCTCCGGGATGGAGAGGGTAATGACTTTCGATTTCATAGCTTATATCAAGTATATATCGAATCGATATAATAATCAAGGGCGTTACTCAAAATGTGCTACTAGATTCTTCTGCTCTACTTTTCTGCGTAAAATATCGTGCTCCGTGAGCTGGGGGTCTTTGGCGAGCAGCGCTTCTGCTTCCGTGCGGGCGCGCTTGATCATGTCGTAGTCGAGGAGCGAGGCAACCTTGAGGTTGCCAAAGCCGGATTGCGCCACGCCGTACATCTCGCCCGGGCCGCGGAGGCGCAAATCCTGCTCGGCAATTTTGAAGCCGTCGTTCGTGGCGGCCAGTGCCTGCAGGCGCGGATTGTTAACGCCGGCATCGGTGGTGGGAAAGAGATAGCAGTAGGACGCGTGCGCTCCCCTGCCGATGCGGCCGCGGAACTGGTGCAGCGCGCTCAAGCCAAAGCGCTCCGCGCCCTCGATGATCATAATCGTGGCGTTGGGAACATCGACGCCAACTTCGACGATGGAGGTAGCAACCAGAAGCTGTAAGGCGCCGGCGGCAAAGTTATTGAGCGCGCCCGCTTTTTCCTCACTCGACAGCTGACCGTGTAAGAGGCCAACGGCGATGTCGGGAAACAGCCTTTGCATCTCAATGGCGGTTGCTTTGGCCGACTTTACTTCGAGCTTTTCGGATGCTTCGACGAGCGGCGCAATAACGTAGGCCTGGCGGCCGCGGTGCAGCTCTTCCAGAATGTGGAGCACTGCTTCATCGCGCTCACCCGGCGCGACAATGCTCGTGGCGATGGGCTGGCGGCCAGGCGGGAGCTCGTTTAAGACCGACACAACAAGATCGCCATAAACGGTGAGACTGAGCGTGCGCGGGATAGGCGTCGCCGTCATTGATAGTAGATGAGGAGTGTAGGCCGAGGCGGCACGATCCTGCAGATTTTTGCGCTGGGCTACCCCGAAACGGTGTTGTTCATCGACGACGACGAGGCCGAGGTTTTTAACCGAGATCGTTTCTTGTAAGAGTGCATGCGTGCCAATGACACAAACAGGCTTCTGGTCTTGAAGCTTTGCTTGCACCTCGCGGCGCTGATTGGGCCGCAGGCTGCCGATCAGCAATGCTACTCTTTCCGAACCGAGCAGCTGCTTAAAGCTACTGTATTGCTGGCGGGCAAGAATTTCCGTGGGTGCTAAATAGAGCACTTTCTGATTGGCGCTTAGGGCTAGATGAGCAGCGAGGGCAGCGATAACGCTTTTACCCGAACCGACATCGCCCTGGAGCAAACGGTTCATGGGGGTGTCTTTGGCCAGATCGATGGTGATTTCTTTGAGGGCTTGGTGCTGAGCACTGGTTAACGTATAGGGTAGGCCCTGGAGAAATTTTTTGAGTGTGCTGGCAGCAGCCGATATAGGCTGGGCTTGGGCTTGGCGACGCGCTTGCCGGCGGACTAAGGCCGCGAGCTGCAGGAAAAAGAGCTCGTCGAAGTGCAAGCGCCGCTGGGCGCGCGCGAGCTTCTGCGTGGAATCCGGAAAATGCACGGTGCTGACGGCTTCGTGAATGCCGATCAGTTTCTGGCGACGACGAATATCGGCGGGCAGATACTCCGGGATTGTTGTCATGAGGGGTAGGGCTTGCTTGACCTGGTAGCGTAAGAAACGCGAGGAGACGCCGTACGTTTCGGGATACACGGGCGTGATGCGGCCGGCATGGGTCGGATCTTTGTTGCCGTCGATGAATTCGATGACGGGTGAGCGCATGCGAAAAACCCCCCCTAGCCCCTCTCCGCCAGCTGGCGGAGCAAGGGGGGCATTTACTCCTGCAGTTTTTGCGTCTCTAGTTTTGACCGAAGACGCCTCTACTTTGCCAGCAACATATAATTCTCGCCCTTTCCATAATTGTTTGGCTAAGAAGCGCAGGTTGAACCAGGTGACGTTGAGCGTGCCAGTGTCATCGGCGATGTCGACGAAAATGCGCAGGAGCCGCTGCCGGCCGCGGAAGCCCCATTTTTCCTGGACGCTTTTCACGCGGCCGCGGACGGTCATGGTTTGGCCGGGCTTTAGTTGGTTGATAGGCGTGATGACCGAAAAATCATCGTATTTGCGCGGAAAGGTGTAGAGAAAGTCACGCACATGGGCAATGCCCAGTTTTTCTAAATATTTGGCCTTGGCGGGGCCGATGCGGGGCAGGTCGGTGACTGGCGAGGAGAGGCGAAGCATATCTTTAGAGTAAAGAAAAGGTCTCCGTGAGGAAACCTGTGTTATCTGGCTACATGGCAATTGTGTCACTTACATCGGGTAAGGCTATGAGCTCGCAAGAGGCACAATATGATCCATGTTGAGATAGTTAGAGAACCAATGATGATAAAAGAGCAAAGATAAGGGGCGCGCCGCGGGCTTCTTACAGACGTTCCGGAGCAGAGGATGCTAGATACGATCAGAAGAGAGTCACACGGCGCGCCTGCTACTCTGAGCCCATGCAACGTACATGGCAAGCTTTATTGTTTACCTTTACAGTATTTTGTCAAATGTGTGCCCTCGGAGGGACTCGAACCCCCAACGCCAGATCCGAAGTCTGGCGTGATATCCATTTCACCACGAGGGCTTAAACGTTGTTTTACCCGAGTTTGCCCGTTTTGGCCAGAATATGATAGAGCACAATGCCGGCGGAGATGGTTACGTTGTGGGAATTGCCCAGCCCAAGAATGGGGATCTCGATAATAGCATCAGCCAGGTCGAGCAGCTCCTGGCGGACGCCTTCGCGCTCGTGGCCAAGGATTAACGTAAGTGGTAAGTAGTAATCAGTAAGTAGTAATTTATTATACGGTACGCTTTTATCTGTTTGCTCGAGAGCGATGATTTTATTTCCCGCCTGCTTGAGTTTGTGAACTAGCGGGATCGGGTCTTCGATGTGCGACCACGGCTGATGCGGAATGGCATAGACAGACGTTTTGCCGATGCGCTGGGTGTGCCGCTCGCTTTGGCCCGGATAACCAGTGTAGCCCGTGAGGTATAAATGTTCAGCGCGAATTAACTCGCAGAGACGAAACAGCAGGCCGACGTTGTCTAAACTTCGGATATTGTCGGCAATAATATTAATTGGCGTGCGGTCTTGGTGCGCCGTAGCTTTAGCAAAGGCGACCCGCTCCCCGACTAGCTCTTCGGTTGTCTTTTTGCGAGGCATAGATTAAAAAGTGCCCCCGGGAGGACTCGAACCTCCGGCCTAAGGGTTAGAAACCCTTTGCTCTATCCGCTGAGCTACAGGGGCCCGTACTTCGCTCTGTCTTGCGACAGAGCTACGCAGGGCGAGTATACCGTTTTCACAATATACTTGTCCCGCGAAGCCAAGCCGTAAGGCGCGGGCGAAGTGGGAAGCTACAGGGGCGTGTGCCTTGTTATTACCAAAATTTATGGTAAATTGCTACTCACTGAGATTATGGCGGTCGTAGCTCCCCACTACGCTCAATCATAGATTGAGCTTCCCGCCTCCGCTAAAGCTCCGGCGGGCATGGCGCGGTTTGCTTCTGCGCTGTGCCCTCCGTAACCTTGGTGTAGGAGGGAAGCTTTGTCTGGAAGACGAAGCGAAGTATGGCGGTCGTAGCTCAATGGTAGAGCATCGGGTTGTGGACCCGACGACGTGGGTTCGATCCCCATCGATCGCCCAGCCTACGCCAAGGCTTCGGCTGGCCTCTGGCCCAAGAAGCTGAAAGCGAGGGTTATACCAAGGCTTTACTACTCGTTCTGTCCCCTGATGCCTTTGGCAATGTATTGCTTAATCAGCGACTGGTATGGGATATTGAGCCTGTTCGCCTCTTCCTTGAGGCGCATGAGCATTGCCTCGGTTAAGCGCAGAGAAATTGAGCGAGAAGATGGTTTAAGGTTCGGGAACGAGATGGTTTCAAAGTCTGCCCGTTCGAAGTAGTCGGCTAAGTCAAGTTGAGACCAAAACTCTCGTTCGTGGTCTTCGCTTTTAAACTTCGGTACTTTAAGTGGCTTTTTTGCCATATAACGTTCGTTCTTTATGATTTAAATCGCGAGCGGAAATTATTCGGATAGACGAGCCGCGGATAGTAAATACCAGGAATAAAAGTCGTCCAGCGCCAGTTCTCCCCAGTAGGATATATCTCTTTTCTGGCAGTATAGAATGCTTTTTGTCCTGAAGAATCTTTTTATGAGGGTCAAAAAAGGCTTCTTCGCACTCGTTGTCGTGTACACCATGTTTGTTAAGGTTCTTAGAGCTATTCCCTTTGTCCCACTGAAAGTGAACCGGTTTTTTGAGTACTTTCATATGGGCTCATTACATCTATTGTATATACTGCATTATACAATGTCAAGATGAGATTATGAGGCGTTATACAGCGGCAGCTGGATTTCGAATTCGCTGCCCAGGCGCTTGGGGTGGCTGCGCCAGACTAACTGCCCGCCAGACTGCTTCACAATGAGCTTAGTGAGCGCAATGCCCAGGCCGATGCCATCGGGGTCATATTTTTCAGCTTCACTCCCGCGGGCAAAGGGCCGCTCGACTAACGGCGCGTCGGCGGCCGAGATGCCAATGCCCCTGTCTTGAATAACAACACGAACGGCGCGCTGGCCTCGGACGACAGCAATGTTAACTAAACCAGGCGTGCGCGTATAGACAATGGCGTTTTCCAGCAGATGACTTAGGGCCACCAGGAGCAGGCGCCGGTCTACGCGCACGGGCGCATGGGAACAGTGCTGCGTGGTAATGAGCTCCACGTTGCGGGCGGAAGCGAGCGGTTTGGCCCGCGCGACGGCTTCGGTCACCTGCGCGCATAAATCCCAGACGCGCACATCGCGCGCAATACTGCCGGATTGCGCCTCGAGGGTCAGAAACAGATCGTGAATATTCTCTAGCACCACGCTGGACTTGGTCGCCATGCGTTTGAGCTTGAGCCGAGAATGCCCGGGGATGCTGTCCGCTTCTTTCAGTAAGCTTTCCAGATCATCGCGCAGGGCTTTGAGGGGGCTCTGCAGCTGATGGGCCACACGTGAGATACGCAGATGATCGCGCTGGTCTTCCACGCGAGCGCGCCCCTCGGCCCAGATAATGAGGATGAGGCCGATGGCGGTGAAAATGCCGGTGAGAATGGGGACGATGGGGACAAAGTTGTCGGTGAGCACGGCACGAAACAGCAGGAAGATATCGAGCAGCAATAGCACTGAGCCGGCCCCATAGACGAAAAGGCGCAGATAGCGTTGCTGCGTAGGCGTGAGCATAGTTACACGAACTCCGGTAAGGCGGCTTGCAGCTGCTCGCGGTACTGCAAGGCCTCGGCTAAGTCCCGTGAGCTAATGTTTTCCTCCTCGACCAGATCGGCAATCGTTCGAGCGACTTTGAGGAGGCGATGCACGCCGCGGCCGGAGAGATGAAACCGCTGCTCGGCCAGATAGATGATTTTCTCCGTGTCAGCTGAGATCCGGCAATACTGCTTAATTTCCCGCGGACCGAGCTCGGCGTTGGTTTTGCCTTGGCGGGCTAGGGCCAGTGAGCGAGCAGCTTGGGCTTGGGCAGCGAACTGTTCGGAGCTCCCACCCCCCCTAGCCCCCCCTCGGGCAGGGGGGGAATTTGCCAATAACTCTTTCATGGGAATATCGGCGACGAGGACGTGCAGAT
>DATDVI010000011.1:0-6886 GCA_035290125.1 Candidatus Anderseniibacteriota bacterium | reverse complement strand
AGGAGGAGAGGGTGGCCGAGCGGCGGCGAGGCCGGGTGAGGTAGTTAGCGGTATGGAGGGGGTGGTGGGCGTAGCGGGGGTCGTCGTGAACAGCGCCAGATACTGCTCCTGGCTGCTTTTCACGAGTACTTCTGTGATGTGCTGATGGGTCTCCGGAGACGTTGCAAGTTGCTCGCGGATTTTTTCCAGCAGCTGCCAGGTGAGGCGCACATCATCGCCGGCGCGGTGTTCCCCCGCTACGACAATACCGAGCTGAGCGGCCAGCAGCCCTAGGTTATAGCTTTCGGCTTCCGGCCAGGCTACGCTGGCGAGCATGAACGTGTCCCAGACAGGGTTTACTTCTATCTTAAGCCCGTGATACGTCAGAAAGCCGATGTCGAAGCTGGCGTTGTGGGCAAAGAGGAGGCTCTCGCCAATAAATTCCTGCAGCTCATCCCTGAGGTCGGCAAACGCGGGGCTCTGACCCACCATTTCATTGGTAATGCCCGTAATGGCGGTGATTTGGGCCGCCAGGGGCGCCCGGGGCCGACAGAGGCGAGTGAACTCCGCAATCTGAACCTCCTCTCCGAGATGGTATTTGATGGCTGAGACTTCAATAATTTCCCCCGCAGCGGGATCGAGCGATGTTGTTTCAACATCGATGCCAACTACTGTCTCGGGCAAGGCCGTACGCTGGGGCACAGTGCGTTTAAGCTTACCACCTCGCCAGTATTTTTGCTCTGACGAAAAGGTACTCCTCACTGCCAGTCGCACTGACTGAGTCAAAGATGCTGAGCGGCGTCTCGCCCAGGTACGGGGCGCTGGCCTCCAGGCGCCACGGGCCTTGCGCGGCTGCCAGGGCAGCGCTGGCAGCGGACTGGGTCGTGGCAACGGCAGCGCTTGAGCTGTTCTGACACAGCCAGAGGCCGAGCTCCTGCTGGCAGCCCTCTCTAGACGAACTCGCAAAAACAGGCCGCACTTCTCCGGGTACCTGTTCGTGACCAATGGTGCCATCGGGCAGCTGAAATGCCCGCCGGGCCGGGCGCAAAAATGCTTCTTCTGTGGCGACAGCTTGTGTGATCGCCGCAATAAACGGCGCGGGATTACCTGCAACTGCGAGTGTAGCCTTGCTATCTTCTATTTCAACAAACGCTTTCTCTTGGGCACTCACGGTGGCAAGGAAATCGGGCTGCGTGTGCACGAAATTAAATCGTGCCTGAATATTCTTATTCCACTGTTCTCGTGCGGCCGGAGTTAACGAGCTAATAAAAGAGCTGGGTACAGCTAAAGATAGCCGATCAATTTCTGCCGCGTGGTTGTCTGGCTGAGATGCTGTATGCTCAAAGATTTCTTGCAGCTGGCTGGCAACGGCGAGGGTTACCTCTTCGCCCTGGCGCCTGACGATGGCAGCCACCGGCCCCTCCGGATGCGGGAGGGTGTTGGTCGTGGCCGTGGCGATGAGCACGGGTCGATTAGGTACAGATCGCTTGAGCCAATTGGCTAGTGTCTGGAACGCTGCTTCGCGGGGAGAGACATGCACCAGCTCGGTTTGCCTGGTGCCGGTGGTGGCCAGAATCACGACGCCAAAGCGACGCGTCTGCCAGCCGGCCTGAGCCAGCGTGCGGCGTAAGTCATTACGGCCGAGCTTGCGCGGCACGGCGGCCAGCAGCGCGCCCTTTTCGGTGCGACTGACGGCGATGCGCCGGGCATGGGGTGCAACAAAGCCAACTTCAGGAGCCAGGTACGGAATAATGTAGGTACTGATGGGTGTGTTTTGGCTGTGGTTAGCAGCCAATTGAATATTGCCGGCGGGCAGCAGGTGCCAGAGGAACCACAGTGAGGTATGCAGCAGCGTCAGCGTGGCCAGGAGCCCAACCCCCGCCAGTAGCAGCACATATTTTAGAACCATACGGCCTTATTTTAGGCTTTGAGCCGCGTATGGCAAGCTTTCTATTTTACGGCGCGCAGAGTGTGCTCGTGCAGACAGTCGCTGTTTCAGTGAGCTCGGAGTGGCCCTCGGCATCCTTACAGAACGCCTGGGTGGAATCGGTGGCCAAGGGAGCCCCGACGCAGAACGAAGAGCTGGTGGCTGTGACGTTCGGCCCGCTGCTGTTTGAACGGGTTAGCTCACCCTTGAGGGTACTGACCGCTTCGGCGAGCTTGCCCGGGCAGTTGGCTTCATTCGGGGTGCCGAGACAGGTGTCGTAGCCGCTAAATGAATACTCATTATTGTAGTAATAGACTTCGCCTAAGGTTCGTAGCTGATGGACGACCATTTTAATCCGGGCGTCGTAGGCTTTGGCGCGGCTGGTATTAAATGCAATCATGACAATCGCCGCAATAATACCCACAATGGCAATGACGATGATCAGTTCAACGAGGGTAAAGCCTTTCGTTTTCATGGCGATGATACAGTCGACTCTGCTTAGTATACCACTTTGATATACCCCCACGATACGGCCTGGGACGATGACATCGCCGATAGGCGACGCTAGAAACTTTACCGGGGCGGGCGGGGCCCTCTGAATGGTCCGGAGCGAGAGGGACGGCGGCCGCGTTCTGGGCGGGGCGAGGTCTCACCTTTATACCCGGGCAGCGTCGCCTTATGCGAGAGGTTAATGCGGCCCATGTTGTCGATTTCGGTCACGATCACGGGGATGATATCCCCCACCTTGGCAATATCGCTAATTTTTTCTACGCGCTCTTCGCGGAATTGGGAAATGTGAACCATGCCTTCAATACCCGGGACGAGTTCAACGAAGGCGCCGAAATCCATCAGACGAGTTATTTTTCCCTCGAAGCGCTCGCCGGGCTGGATCTCGCGGGTCATGTTGTGGACCCACTCTTTGGCTTTGGCCATGGCCGCAGGATCGGTGGAGGTAATGGAGACGAGGCCGTCGTCCTCGATGTCTATTTCTACTCCCGTCTCTTCGATGATGGCGTTGATGTGCTTGCCCTTGGGGCCGATTAAATCACCGATCTTTTCGACTGGGATACGAATAATCTCGATGCGCGGAGCGTAGGGCGACAGTTCGTGGCGCGGGGCGGCGATGACGGACGCCATTTCATTAAGAATATTTAGGCGCGCCTCGCGGGCCTGGCTGAGAGCAGCAGAGAGAATATCGCGCGTTAACCCCGTGACTTTAATATCCATCTGCAAGGCAGTGATGCCGTCGGCGGTGCCGGCGACCTTGAAATCCATGTCGCCCTTTTCGTCTTCAATGCCGGCGATGTCGGTTAGAACTTTAAAGGTGCCTTGACCGTCGGACATCAGCCCCATGGCGATGCCAGCGACTGGCTTGCTAATAGGCACGCCGGCGTCCATTAGCGCTAGGGTAGAGCCGCACACTGAGGCCATGGAAGAAGAGCCGTGACTTTCCAGGACTTCAGAGACTAACAGCATGGTATAGGGCCATTTTTCTTGTTCGGGCAGCACGGGAATGAGGGCGCGCTCGGCCAGGGCGCCGTGGCCGATCTCGCGCCGGCCGGGACCGCGGGCTGGTTTGATTTCACCAACGGAAAAGGCCGGGAAATTGTAGTAATGGATGTAGCGCTTTTTTGCCTCGATTTCCATGGTATCGAGTAGGAGTACATCGGAAGGACCGCCTAACGTAACAGTGGTCAGGACTTGGGTGTCACCGCGCTGGAAGAGGCCGGAGCCGTGCGTGCGGGGCAAGACGGCAACATCAACCTCAATATGGCGAATATCACGCAGCGAGCGGCCGTCGGCCCGCCAGTCGTCTTTAAGAATGCGCTCGCGCTGGTACTCCCCGTGCAACTCATGAATAGCTTCGCGGATGGTTTTGGATTCAGGGGGAGAAGCTGAGGAGCTAAGCTGTTCGGCCACCGTCTCCTGTGTTGATCGTTCGGCCGTGCCAATTTCGTCTTTTGTAGAAACATTGGCTAATTTTTCCTTTAACAAGGGCAAAGCCAACTCTTTAATTTTTTTATACGCCTCTTCATCGCGAGCAAACAGCGTCGGTTCTTGTTTGGCCTTGCCTACTTTGGCGACGAGATTATCGATTAAAGGCGTTATCATGCCAAGGCCGCGCTGGGCTTCCTCGAGGGCGTCGAGTAAGACATCCTCTGGCACTTCCTGCGCGCCGGCTTCGATCATGGTAATGCGGTCGCCGGTGCCAGCGACAATGAGGTCGATAGTGCTTTTTTCCCGCTCTACTACCGTGGGGTTGATGATGAATTGGCCGTCGACTTGTCCGACGCGGACACCGGCCAGCGGACCGTTCCAGGGAATGTCGGAGATAGAAATAGCGGCACAGGCAGCGGTTAAGGAAACGACATCGGGATCGTTCTCGCCGTCGTACGATAAGATCGTCAGGACAATTTGAATATCGTTAATCATGTTATCCGGGAACAGCGGCCGGATGGCCCGGTCGATTAAACGGGCGTTGAGAATGGCGTCGTCGGTGGGCCGGCCTTCGCGCTTAATAAAGCGGCTGCCTTTAATTTTGCCGGCGGCGTAGAATTTTTCTTCATAATCTACGAGTAGCGGCATGTAATCGGCATCCGGGGAAAAGGGCCGGCCGATGGTAGCGGTGGCTAACACGACGGTGTCGCCGAGCCTGGCGACGACGGCGCCACCGGCTTGCTTAGCCAGTTGCCCGGTGGAGAGGGTAAGCTCTTTGCTGCCCACGGTGGCGCGGACAGACACTTTCGTATTGGTTTGGTTCATAGATTTGATCAGCCGCTTAGCTGCGGTGATCTTCAGATGAGTCTGACCCTCACCCCTAGCCCCTCTCCCTCCGCCAGCTGGCGGACAGGGCGAGGGGGAGGTAAGAGGAAGACTAACCTAAAGACAACCTCAAGAAGCTTAGTGGCTTATTAATAATTTAAGGATCAGTGGTGAGAAGTGTAACGCGGCTGGAGGCGGGTGTCCAGCTATTAGCCCTTACTGTGGCGTAATCAGCTCTAGAATCTTCGGTTTGAGGTTCTGCGAGACTACCTGCAGATCAAAGGCATCGACGGTTTTATCTTTGTTGAGATCGTAAGGGTTGGTGACCGACTCGGTGCCAGCTTGGCCTTGAGGGGTGAGGTGTTGGCTGATGGCCTGGAGGTCTGCGGCATCGGCGGCGATGGTGTTTGGTGTGAAGGAGGCGCCGGTGTCCCCGGGAGCGCTGCCATAGATGAATTGATAGGGTTTGGTGAGGCCGGTGGCAGGGGTGGCTTTGAGGGTGACCGCGAGGTAGGTGTTCTTGATGCTGTTTGGTGGGAAGGTGAGGTAGAGACGATGGGTGCCGTTGGTGTCGGGTGTGAGGGACGCCTCAGCGGGCGTGGGGGCCGGTGCCCAGGCGGAAGTGTCGCTGGTGGTGCCGACTTTGAGGTCGATGTCAGCGTTGCTTAAGGCGGTGTCAGTCTGAGGGAGACGGGTGATATCAATGGCTACGCCGGTAATCCCCCCACTGTAGCCGGAGATGTTGGTGAAGGAGGCGGTTTGGCCAGCGAGGAGAGCTTGCTTGTCGGGGGCAGGTGTTTGGCCGAAGGTAGAGCCTGCGTAGAAGAGATAGGCGCCGGTGATGGAGGCAGGTTGAGCGGGATCAGCGGAGCGGGGGTTGGCAGGCGGAGGGGTGCTGGAAGACGTCGGAGGAGTGGCGTCTTTCGCACAGCTAATACGAGCGTCGCATTGATAGGCGAAATCGGCGCTACACCCCCAGTGGGTATTGCTCACGCTTTCACAGGAGCAGGTGGCAGTTTTTTCTGCAACTTCTGACGAAAAGACCTCATATTCCTCAACAGGACACTCAGCCGGACATGGGAGCCCACGCCGCTGCCAGGCAGCACGCTGATCCGGCGCTATATCACATGCGATGGTCGCTTCGGGAAGTTGTTCTTTAGACCATTTTTCGCAACTTTCAACGGCTTTTTCTACGGTCGGATAAATGCTCTTTGGAACATTTGGAATCGAACGCGTTCTTCGAGCGGCTTTGCCGACAATATCCATTGTGAGCGGACACTCATTGGGCGGTTCCGGATCTTCCCAGACGAGAGCAATCTCAGGAGGAGGGCTTTTTGTTGGCATACACGCGCTGGTACACCCACACGTTACCGTTGCCCTACCCTTTGAGGTATACCCCACAATCGTTCTCTTGCCGTTGATTCTCCCCCAGATTGCGGATGGATTACCTGCGGATGAGCCGACTTTTTTAAGGGCTCGGCACGCAGGTGTAGCGGATTCGTCGATGACGCAAGTTACTTCCGGATCTTTCGCAGTATCATCTGGGCACTTAATTTGTATTTGCACGGCCTCGGCGGCAGCTACATTCTTAATGCCCTCGCATTTTTTTACCGCCGCTTGCACTGCTTTGTTTTCAGCATCCTGCTTGGCTTGATCTTGTGTAAAATTTGGCCCACCGCCAGCAATGTTTGTAACGGCAACGTTATCATCACCAAAGCCGGCCGGGCATTGCTCCTTACCTGTTACTTGGCTCGATAGTTGTCGCAGTGAAAAGCCACTCGCCTGAACCATGAACAGTAACGCGGCGACGGCGAGGCCGCCGAGAATCACTAGCAGTGGTTTGTTCTGCCACGGAGATGATTTTTTGGTGCGCCGTGTCCCCCTTTTCCGGACGCTGTGAGGCGGCATGTGGGTAGTATAGCATCAGCGCCACTGCGCACTCAATGACGGCAGGATTGGAACGCGTGCTCGCAGTTGTCGTAACACGCAGCACTCTCGGCGCTGGGGTCAGCCTCGTGGGTGGCTTGGCAATCATTCCGGCATTGACTCAACTCTGTCAGGCAGGCGACGGTTGCGCGGCTGTCTTCGCCCTGCGGCGAGACGCGGGTCGAGAGCTGCCCGGCGGCGGGGGCGACTAACACGACAATTTCACTTACGATGACGACCGAGAGGATGATGACGATAATGATGGCAGTGCGAGAGGTCATACGAGTTATG
>DATDVI010000010.1:0-15809 GCA_035290125.1 Candidatus Anderseniibacteriota bacterium | reverse complement strand
GAGTATATTGCGCAGGCGCTGGCGGGGGAGCTATGATACGGCGATGAGTGTCATTTTTGTCGGTGCGCTCGATGACTATTTTGTCAAAGTAGCCGAAGAACTAATCAAGCGAGGGGTAGCGGTATCGTGTTTTTTGGATCGGTTTGATAATCCAGCTAAAAAAAAGCCAGTCTTTAAAAACGTGCAAGATATTGACGCGCGCCAGTTTATGTATCCCGAACATATTTTTGCGTTAAATCAACACACTGGCGAAGTTCTCTCGGAGGAGACACTGCGGGTTTTTGAGCATGCGGAGAGCGTTTTCTTGTCTATTACTGACCGCTTTAGTATTTCCTTAAGTGTCATTGTTCGCAAAATGCTATTTCGTGAGCTCTTGCTGCACTTCTATCACTTTATTCGAAAAGGCGGCTATACCCATATTATTTTCCCCAATGCTCCACATGGCGGTTGGAATAGTGTTTTGTACTTTGTTGCCAAGCATTTTGGCTTGCGTACACTGGTACTAGAATATACTCGGATCAATGACCGGATGGTTGTGTGGGAAGACTACGAGTCAGTGAAAAAGGTGCCCGTTGATTTTTTGCAGGGTGAAGATCAGGCAACGATTGTCGCGCGGATCGATGAAGAATTGTATCGGGAGGCGTTTCGTGAGAGCGAATGGCTGAAAGACTCAAATCGAGTTAATGTTGCTACACTACAGCCGCGAGGTTTGGTCTCGTATGCGCTGGCGTATGCGCAGGAAGCGGTTCGGGTGCTGGGGAGCGACTGGCGACTCGCGGCAGGGCAGCCGACGTATGCGGGGCGAGCGCCTATGTTTTTGAACGAGCCGCAACATCCGCTTGTCACGGCAACTCGGGCGTTTTTGGCGCGGCGCCAGTATCAGCGGCTGCGGCGTTTTTATGACCATTTAGCCCGGCCAGCGCCTGCTGAGGCACCCTACGTGTTGTATTTTCTTAACTATCAGCCAGAGAAGACCACAACGCCGCTGGGTGGCGTCTTTGACGATCAAATCTTAGCGGTGCGCACGCTGGCGGAAGCATTGCCGAGCGGTTGGCACGTCTACGTTAAAGAGCATCCCCGCCAATTCTCCGGTGTGCTTGATTCGGCTCCCTTTCGGTCTGAGGCGTTTTATCGCCGCTTAGCCGCACTACCGCAGGTTCAGCTTTTGCCGGTTGACAGTGATGCACTAGCTCTGATTGACGGAGCGGTGTGCACGGCCACCGTGACCGGTAGTGTTGGTTGGCAAGGCATGCTGGCCGGTAAGCCGTGTATCCTGTTTGGCGTTTCGTGGTATTCACCGTGTCGTAGTTGCTACAATGTGAAATCACTGACTGACGTGAAAGCAGCACTGGCTGACATTGCGCACACAACGCCCGTCCAGGTTAAAGAGGATTTGCTCAAGTACCTGGCGTTTGCTCAACATGATTTACTCTTGGGAAGCAACAATGAAACTTTTGCGCGGCGCTCGCGTCGGTCGCTCAATGAACTAGCAGTTGGTCTTGCGAAAGGGCTGTTCGCTCGTCTAGCACCTCAACCACTCTATGAAAAGCAGTACACAGCTTAGAGCGCTGCTTGAAAGCGCGCAGCTGGAATTTATGATGGAGGCGCACAGTGGCCTCTCGGCTAAAATTGTGGCTGAGGCTGGCTTTACGAGCATTTGGGCGAGCGGGCTGACGATGTCGGCGGCGCTGGGGGTGCGTGATAACAATGAGTTGTCTTGGACGCAGGTTTTAGATGCCTTGGAATATATGACCGATGCGGTCGACATTCCGATTCTGCTGGATGGTGATACAGGGTACGGGAATTTTAATAACGCCCGGCGGCTGATTACGAAGTTGGAACAGTGCGGCGTCGCGGGCGTGTGTATTGAGGATAAGCTCTTCCCGAAGACGAATTCTTTTATTGATGGCGAGATGCAGCCATTGGCCGAGGTGGGTGAGTTTTGCGGCAAGATTCGAGCGATGAAAGACAGCCAGCGCGACTCTGATTTTGTGGTCGTAGCGCGCGTGGAGGCTTTTATTACCGGCTGGGGCTTGCCAGAGGCACTGCGGCGGGCGGAAGCCTATCGACAGGCTGGAGCAGATGCGATTCTTATTCATAGCAAGCGCCCGGATGCAAAAGAGATTTCAGATTTTATGACGGAATGGGCTCGTCGGCACCCGATCGTGATCGTGCCGACAACGTACTGGCAAACACCGACTGACCATTTTCGGGCCATGGGCGTTAGCCTGGTGATTTGGGCGAATCAGCTTCTGCGCGCGTCAATTACGGCTATGCAGCAGACAGCGCGGGTTATTCACGACCAGGAGAGTTTGGCAGGTGCCGAGCAGCAGATTGCGTCGGTAGCCGAAATCTTTCGTTTGCAGGAGGCGGCTGAATTGCAGCAAGCAGAAGAGAAGTATCTGCCCCAGCGGGCCGCATGACAACGTGGGGCCAGGTCTGGGAACGCAAGGGGCTCGGCGCAACGCTGCAGCCCACGCTTTCGGAATTACTCCAGCGCGACGGATTTGATAGTGGTGGGGGTAACATCAGTGAAGCTGTTTGGCAGCGCTACGTGGATTGGGTACTAGAAAAAGTTGACCTGCCCGCTGCTCGATCGGTTTTGGAGGTGGGCAGCGGGGCGGGAGCATTTTTATATGCACTGATGGAGCGAGGCAGTCAGGTTACCGGGACTGATTATTCGGCTTCGCTGATTGCGGCAGCCCGGGCGGCGATGCCCGGCGGCAGGTTCTTCGTTCATGAAGCGCGACATATTGCTGAAATTGATGGTTCATTTGATGTGGTTATGGCGAACAGTGTCTTTCAGTATTTTCCTGATCAGCCGTATGCCCATGACGTACTGCAGGGCATGCTGGCAAAAGCTACCAGCACCGTCGCAATTTTAGATGTTTATGACGCTGCGCAGCGAGAAGAGATGGAGGCCGTGCGGCGTGCTGGGTTGACTGAAGCCGCATACACGGAAAAGTATCGGGGATTGGCCCATCAGTACTATGAGCGCGCTTGGTTTGAAGCGGCGGGTGGGGCGAGCGGTTGTGAGGTCGAGGTAGTTGACCAGCCGAAGTGGCTGTGTGATGTTAGTAAATGTCGTTTTAGTGTTTTTATACGCAAGAAATCTCCATGATTACCACAGCAGCAATTTTGGCAGCGGGGTGGGGCAGCCGTCTCAAAGAACTTACGGAATATATGCCAAAAGGTTTGGTTAAAGTGGGCGGTGTGCCTCTCTTGGATCGTTCAGTGCGCTTGCTTAAGGGAGCTGGGATGAAGCGTATCGTTATCGGTACCGGCTATTGGGCGTCGATGGTGGAAGATTATTTCGCTGGAGATGGGGTTGTTCAGTGTGTTCGGGTGGACCGCTACCGAGATGTGCAGAGCATGTATACTCTCGCCGGTTTGCGCTCAATATTGACAGACGATTTTATTTTGCTGGAGGGTGATGTGCTGTATGAGCCGCGCGCGCTCCGAGAAATACTTGGCTCCAGGCAGCCCGATGTGATTTTGAGCAGCGATTTAACTCAAGCCAATGATAGCGTTTTTATTGAAACCGATCCGGCGGGGCATGTGCAGCGCATGTCGAAAAACAAATCGGATCTGCGCAACGCCGAGCATGAGCTGGTGGGGATCAGCCGCATTTCCCGGTCGACGTACCAGTGGATGTGCGAGTACTTTGAGCGACAGAGCGGTTTTCATGCAGATATGTACTATGAGGAAGGATTAGTTGAGGCGGCGGCGCATCGTCCTATCACTGTGCACCGTGTCGACGGCCTCATTTGGTGCGAAATTGACAACCAGGAGCATTTAGAACGCGCAGCGGTCGAAATTTGGCCGCGTCTCAAGTCTCAAGAGGCCGTGCATGCAACCGCGGCTTGATGCTAGAAAATTTGTTGATGCACTGGTAGAGCTGGGGTTTACCCTGGGGAGCGGGGTGCCCTGCTCGTGGCTGAATAGTTTAACGAATGAAATGTTAAACCGGCGCGACGTTCGCTACGTAATGGCGGCCCAGGAAGGCGAGGCGGTGGCTATTGCGGCTGGCGCAGATTTGGCCGGGCAGCGGGCGCTGGTAACGCTGCAGGGATCAGGATTAACTAATGCCGGCTCGCCCCTGACATCGTACAACTACCCATTCAGACGGGGGTTGTTGTTATTTGTCAGCTGGCGGGGAGAGCCTGGTGTCCCGGATGAGCCGCAGCATGAGCTCATGGGCGAAATTACGGAAGCACAGCTTGATCTGTGGCGTATTCCGCATCAGCGGCTGGCAAGCGAATTACCAGATGCTATCTCGCAACTTCATGGCGCACTCCGGCATCTGGATGCTGGGCGCAGTTTTGCGTTTGTTGTCCGCCGGGGGATGTTTACCGACGTAGTGCTCACGGCAAGGCAATCGCCGATTTCTCGTGAGCGACCCAGTCGGCGGGCAGCCCTGACGGCGCTCTTGGCGTATCGTGATCAGGGAACGATGTTGCTCGCGACGACCGGCTACACGGGGCGCGAATTGTTTGAGCTTGGGGATTCGCCAAACCAGCTCTATATGGTTGGATCGATGGGCTGTGTTAGCTCGTTAGCCTTGGGGCTTGCTCTGGCACAACCTCAGCGTCGTTTTATTGCCATCGATGGCGATGGAGCCTTGCTCATGCGCTTGGGGTCGCTCGCGACTAACGCCTGGGCGGCGCCGCCTAATCTGCTGCACGTGGTGTTGGATAACGGCGGGCATGAATCGACCGGCGGGCAAGCGACGGCAGCAGGCGTTGTTGACTTTCCCGCCCTGGCGTGGGCGGCGGGATATCCGCGTTCGGTTGGCGCTTCTGATCTGGCAGGATTTGACGAGGCCGTGGCAGACTGGCACCGGGCGCCCCAGCTGACGTTTTTGCATCTTGAGACCGCGATGGCTACCGGAGCTCTTGGTCGCCCAACGGTAACGCCAGCGGAAGTCGCTGCGAGGTTGCGCAATTATCTAACGGTTTCTGAACCCGTGCAGGCACGGTAAATCCTATGCGACCGCTTCTTTTTACGCCCGGGCCGGCAAATGTGACTGATACGGTGAAACAGGCCATGACGGTGCCGGATGTTGGCTCACGGGACAACGATTTTATGGAGATCATGCGGGCAGTGCGCGAGAAACTTACTGCGCTCGCCGATGACTCTGGCGACTATACAACCGTCCTGCTCAGCGGCTCTGGCACTAGTGCTATGGAAGCAGCGGTGTCATCGGTGGTACCGCCAGGCGGGAAAATGTTGGTTGTGGTCAACGGCGCCTATGGCCAGCGGCTGGCAGAGATAGCGGCTACGCACGGCATTGAAGCGGTCGCGCCTCCCTTGCCGTGGGATCAGCCTCTGGATGTGCGCGTCATCGCTGAAGCGCTCCAAAGTAATCAGATCGCTTGTCTGGCTATGACCCATCACGAAACGACGACCGGCATGAGGAATCCGGTAGCCGAGATCGGGGCGCTTGCCAAACAGCATGGCGCAATATTTATTGTTGATGCTATTTCAAGCTTTGGCGGAATTCCGTTTCGTCTCAGTGACTGGTATATCGACTACCTGATTGGTTCATCTAATAAATGCCTGCAGGGCGTGCCGGGCGTGCCCTTTGTTGTTGCCCGCCGCGATGTGCTCGAGCGTTTGAGCGCGTACGAGCCGCGAACCCTTTCGCTTAATCTTTATACGCAGTACCGGAGTCTGGAGGATACGGGACAATCCTTATTTACCCCCAATACGCATGCCATGCTGGCGCTCCAGCAGGCTTTGCAGGAACTGGATGATGAGGGAGGCGTTGCGGCCCGCTATGCACGCTATACCGCCAACTGGCGGGCTCTGCGGGCAGGCTTGACTGAACTTGGCGTTGATCTGCTTTTGCGGGAAGAAGATGAAGCGCACCTTTTGATTACGGCGAAGCAGCCGGCGGGATTTGATTACGAGAAGTTTTATGCGCAGATGAAAGCGCGAGGCATAACGATCTATTCCGGCAAGCTGGTGACGCTTTCGGGCGAAGCCACGCTACGGTTCGGGGTGATCGGCGACTTGCACTTGCCGGATATCAAGCGGCTGCTGGCGGCTATAACTGAGGTATTAGTTGAGATGAAGATTGAGATGCCGAGGACTTCGCACCACTCGCGCTAGTGGCACTCGCCCTCACACCACTTCTCCTCGAGCACGCCCCAAAATATCAGTCGTTCCGTTCCCCTCGATATTATGTACTATCGAGGGAGAGTGTGTAGCGTAAAGCTGTTACAAATCGCCGAGCAGTAACCGAAAGAGAATCATGCGCGGGTCGTGGCGAATAAGATGCTGAATCGTGCCAGGTACGGTCGATTCCCGATGTCGTTTTTTAGTCTGCTGGCGCTGCTTTGCCTGGGCCGCTTCTCTTTTTTCCTGGCGGATGAGTTGATACTCATAGGCGGCGTCGGTTAACCAGCGATCGACACCTTGAATGGTCGACATGCCCACGCTAATTTTTCGTTGGATTTGATCATACGTAAGCCCGCCGATGAGCATTTCAGCAATTTGCAGGCGCCGAGCGAGCATGACAATTTCACTCTCGGTTAGCAATCGCTCCAAAAAGAACCGCGCTTGCTTCTTTGTGTTTAGTGTGGCGACAGCTTCGGAGAGCGAATCAAGAAACTGACGGCGTTGAGCGGGTGAGAGGGCGCGATAGTCGTAACGACTCATAGTTCTCTTATTTTTTTCAGTATACCCCACGTTCGGACATCCCTCGATATTACGTAATATCGAGGGAGAGGGGTCGCGGAGATGAGGTGTGCGGGTAAGGGGTGAAGAGTGTGTCGGGAGAAATAAAAAGAGCCGCGCAGTGAGGTTCTGGCGGCTTGGGTTTTCGATTTTTTTCGTCTTCGTTAGAAGTCAAAGTACATGCCATCTTCGGCGACGATGACATCGTCTTCGCGGCCAGCTTTGGTGATGTACTCCCGAACGGCCTCGACACGGCCGGGGAAATCTGGAATGTGTGAGGCGAGCAGGAGCCTGGCATTGGCCCGATCTTTGAGCTCTATAGCTTCCAAGATGTGCAAGTGGCCAGGTGAGCCTAGTCCTGGGGAGCCGGCGTCTAGAATGAGCAGCTCTGCGTCTCGGATCCGAGGGAGGAGTTCTTCAGCCATTTGCAGTGATCCGAAGTCATTTGGGTAAGCAATGACCTTATCTCGCCACGTAATGCGAAAGCCGAGTGATCCTGGCAGATTGTCGTCGTGAACTGTAGGGTATGTGACTATTCTTAGATCGCCGACTCTACTCTCCAAGAATCCGTCTGGGCTGACTTCGGTCACGGAGTACCAGCCCAGGGATTTTCCAAAAAGGTCACGCTTGGCTGGAATATGCCGGGCGATGTCATTTGCCAGACCTTGAACTAAGCCTACCGGGCCAACTATATTTGGGAGCTGTGGCTGGGTGCCTTGCATGGCGCACTGGGTAGCAATGACTTCTAGCCATTCAACCAGGCCTAACGAATGATCGCTGTGATCATGACCAATGTAGATGGCATTGAGCTTGGTGGGGTCAAAGCCGTATTGCCGGAAGCTTAAGAGGCTATGACTGTTGCAGTCGAACAGAGTGAGACTCGTGTTTGTTTCGAGGACGTAGCCAGCTGGTCGACGCTGGCCAAAACTGACGAGTGTACCGGAGCCAAGGACGGTTAGGCGGCAGCGGGGTGCAGATGAGGAGCCGCAGGAGCGCAGGTAACGCGGTAGGGTCGTTCTGCCGGCGTAGCCACAACTTATAGCGTTATACATGAGAGTCTCCAATGGGTAGATTGGAAAGGGCAGGGGTAACCGAACGTGGGGATAATAGGCGGTTGCTGGGCGGCAGTCAACTATTTATACTGCCTGGATGATCAATTTGCCCGATCCGGCGAAAATGTATGAGTACGAGACGAATTTCCATCTGACGCTGGACGTGAGCCGGCTGGGGAAGCTGATTGCCCACTATGAGGCCTATCGCATGGCGCGGGATGTGCCGGGCGCGATTGTGGAGTGCGGCGTGTTTAAGGGCACGTCGCTAGCTCGGTTTGGCATGTTTCGGGAGCTCTTGGATAACTATGCCTCGGCTAAAATTATTGGTTTTGATGTGTTTAGTGATGAGTATCCTAATACCCAATACGAGGAAGACAGGGCCCAGCGTGATTTTTGGCTGCGCACCGCTGGCCCGAGCTCGATTAGCAAAGATCAGCTGGAAGAAGTTTTTCGGCGCCTGGGTTTAAAGAATTACGAATTTGTCGCCGGCGATATCCTGGAGACGCTGCCGAGGTACGTGCGGGAGCATCCGGAACTTAAGGTGTCGTTGCTCAACCTCGATATCGATTTTGTCGAGGCAACAATGTGCTCGCTTGAGCTTTTGTACGACCGCGTGATGCCGGGCGGGGTTATCTTGCTCGATAACTATGCGGCGTATCATGGCGATACGAAAGGCGTTGATAATTTTTTGAAAGGGCGACATATGGAGATCCGGCGGTTTCCGTTCGCAGCCCGGCCTTGTTATATTGTTAAGGAGCATTAACATGGCCGAACAATATTTTTCTGCGGAGGAGCGGGCGGCATTTGACCGAGATGGTTTTGTGATTGTGCGCGGTATGTATACAAATCCAGCTCGGATCCAGGAGTGGGTTGATGAATTAGCCCAGCGCCCGCAGGTGCCCGGCGAGGCTGCGTTCTACTATGAGGATAGTTTGCAGGAGCGAGGCAAGCGGATTTTAAGTAGAATAGAATATTTTGTTGATTACCATGGGGGCTTGAACAGCCTGGTGCGCGGAGAGGAAATGATGGGGCGCTTACAGGAATTACTTGGGGAACCGGCGCTGCTGTTTAAAGAAAAAATTAATTTTAAGCTGCCGGGAGGCGATGGTTTTAAGCTGCACCAGGATAGTCAGGCGGGGTGGGAAGACTTTACGAACTATTTTATTTCGGTACTCGTGACCGTGGATGAGAATACGATCGAAAATGGATGTTTGCAGCTGGCAGCGGGACTGCACAAACGTGGACTTATTGGCGAAGCGTGGAAGCCAATGACTCCAGCTGATTTAGGCGGAGTCGAGCTGAAAGCCTACCCCACCGCCCCGGGTGACGTCGTGTTTTTTGACTCGTATGTGCCGCATGCCTCGGAGCCAAATAATACGAATACGCCGCGCCGCAACTTGTACCTGACGTACAATCGGGCCAGCGAGGGGGATTTTCGGAAAGCGTATTTCGCCGAGAAGCGGAAAAACTACCCGCCCGATAGTGAGCGAGAGCCAGGAAAAGTCTACGCGTTTAGAGTGTAATGAGGGTACCTCCGATAGAGTTTATTGCCGGGCACTCTTTGCAGGCGCAATGCGCCGAATCCGTATTCACCGAACTGAATAAAATTCGCACATGCCGCTGGCGGATTGGTCGTCGATTGCCATACGTTGGTGCGGAAACGGCAGTCTTAATTGATCATACATCGAATCATCCGCAGGTGGTTCGTTCGTGGCGTCGGTACCGACATGTTTTTTTTATGTTGCATGACTTGGGAGATGTGGACGTGTATCAGCGAGAAAAAATGCGGCTGCAGGAGTTTAATGCACTGTTGGTGCCGAATCCTCTCCACGCGGCGCGGGCTCGTGCAGCGCTTGGATCAGGTGAGAACATTATTGAAGTCGGCTGGCCGAAGTTAGATACGGTACCCATGAGCGGTGAACACGCGGCAACGCTGGCTTTGGTTCGCCGCTTACCGCGCGACGTACCAACTATTATGTATGCTCCCAATTGCCCAGGCGAAGAAGAGTGGGACAATTTGTGGGCGGTGCTGAGGAATCTGCCCGTTAATATTATTATTAAGAATGCTACGTATGAAGTAGGGAGCGGTGAAAGCCTACCATTGCATTATGAGCGTATTATCCAAACGATTGACCGGATGGAGTGTGAGGTTCGGCAAAGCAGGAAAGAGAATATTGTAGTGACCCCTCGTGATTTAAACATTTGCGTGCTGTTTCCTTTCGTGTCCATGTTGATATCTGCCAAGAGTTCAGTTTTGGCCGAGTTTGTACCATTTGGGGTAAGCGTAGAAACAGATGTGCCTTGGCCGCCGGAGTTACACAGCGCCCTCATTAGCCGCGACTATACTGATATCGTTTTTATGAAAAAAGAGGAACTGTATGAAGTGTTGTCTGCGCCCGACCGTCTGCGGCGGTTGATTGGGAATCGTATCATTCCTCTCCAACAGCCGGAAGCTGCTTGCCGTTACCCGAACGAGATGATGTTGGCTGGGCAGCGGGCGGCCGAGGTAATTAATAGCTACCTTACGCCTGGCTTACCGCTGGGCCGAGCGTGGCGGCGCGTCTATGCTGCAGCGCGGGTATAACAGTACCGTTTGGGTGAGTCGGCGGCGCAGGCAGCTTAGCCGGCTAGGTTGGGGCCACCATCAAGAGAACGTGCGGCGGAACTACGCTTTTCTGGAGCACTTTGCAGCCGTAGCGCCTATTCCAAAACCGCTGGGAAAAAGAGAGCTGGGGGGTTTTATTTTTACCCGTGAATCATTGTTGCCGGGAGCGGTGCGCACGGCAATGGGCTTTGATTTTGCGCTAGATGCCAGCACAACACTGCTCGCGCTCAGGCCAGTGTACGAACGCGGTTGGATACACGGCGACCTGACGTACCGCAATATGCGCTGGGAGGATGATACGGTCTCACTCTTTGATTTTGAGCGCAGCGGCCCTGGCTGGCCAGAGTTTGATGTGTTGACGTTGTATTACGACTGGCGAACGCACCGGGAGGGGCCGCCAAGCTATGCAACGTTTATGCGCTTGCTGCGGTCTGATTTGAGGAAAGAGGGTCACTTATTGACAATCGTTCAGCCACTCTATGATCTGATCCCGGCGCTGGCAGCACATCGAGATCGGTTGCCGGAAATTGGGAAAGCCTTTGAGCAGCGCGTGCTAGAATTTTTTCAGCATGATAGTGCTGCGCGCGCGACGGATTTTGACTTCGATGAAATTAAAGCTGCTGTACGTCTTTAGCCGCGCTACCCGTGCGGAACAGATGCGCATGATTGCTGGCAGCCGGGCGGCAGATGATTTGTTATATGGGTATCGGGCATTTGATCGGCAACGCTTCCAGGTTGATTTTATCTGTCGCTATCAGGATGAATGGTCGCTGGCTCGGCGACTATGGTTTCCGATCGAGTATGTGATTGCCCGGGTGGTTGGGATGGGCTTTGCGCTTACTACAGTACTTGAGCAGTATCGCCAGTTGCGCGCGGCTGATGCGATCATCTCGACGGTGGATACGGTGGGGTTACCGCTGGCGATGTTGAAAGCGCTCAGGCTCTTGCCCGGCAAACTTATATATATCAGCCAGGGGTTATCGGATCGCCTGGAGGTGGCAGGGGAATCAGTTTGGCGCAGCGGGCTCATACGATTGTATCGCTGGTTTCTGTGGGCAAGCGACGTGATCCTTGTTTTGGGAGAGGGGGCAATTGAGCCGTTGCGACAGCAATTGCACTTACCTGTGGGAAAAATTCAGGCAATTGCCTTTGGGGTGGACAAGGATTTTTGGACCCCAGGAAAAGCCCTACGTGGAGATTACGTGCTGAGCGTTGGCAGCGATGCAGCACGGGATTATGAGACCTTGCTGCAAGCAACTAAGGGAATGCAGGTTAAGATTATTACGCGGCTCCCGGCCAGAAGCAGGCAAGGAGTTACACGTAGTTCCGAGCACACTGATGCAGAGCTGCGTGACTTTTATCGTCAGGCGGCGGTGATAGTTATTCCGCTGAAAGACGTGGCGCAGCCTTCTGGCCAGAGCGCGACAATGCAGGCAATGGCGTGCGGGCGGGCAGTAATTTTAACCCGGACGAGGGGACTGTGGGAGCCCGCAGTGATGCGACACAAGAACAATTGCTACTTGGTTGAGCCGGGCGATGTGGCTGGCTTACGGGCTGGGATCGAATGGCTTATCAACCATCCCCGAGAGGCCAATACCATTGCCGAACGGGCCCGGCAAACGGTAGAAAAGCGCTATAATAGTGTGCAGATCGCCAAAGTTCTCGAGTCTTATGTCTATGCAGCGCTACCACGTTATTAATGCTCTCCTGCGAGCGCGGACGAGGCCAACGTATCTGGAAATCGGCTTAGCAATAGGCGATGCCTGGTTTCGGGTGCGCGCGGCCAACAAAATTGGGGTCGATCCGCGCAACGTTTTCACAGCAGACAAAGTGGTTTGGTACCGTAAGCTGCTGTTTGAAATTAGCCGACTGGCCGGTGCAGAGTTTTTTGCGGTGACCAGCGATGAGTTTTTCTCCCGTTTCGCACCGCGGGTACTTACCCGCCACCCCGTTGATGTGGCCTTTATCGACGGCTGGCATTCCTATGAACAATCGCTCCGGGATGTGCAGCATGCGTTGCTGTACCTTAAGCCGGAGGGGGTTATTGTGCTTCATGATTGTAATCCTCCCTCGGCCATCGCGACGGCCAGGACGCCGGAAGAAGCAATTGCGCAGCAGAGTGGCTGGAACGGGGATGTATGGAAAACGATTGTTTATCTGCGTTCAACTCAGCCTGATCTAGGGGTGAGTGTCTTAGACTGCGACGAAGGGTTGGGAATTATTCACTCTGGCCACCCTGAGCGCCGCCTGCACTTTACTGAAAATGATATTTGGGATATGAGCTACGATGATTTAGCTCGTCATCGACAAGAGTGGCTGAATTTGCAGCCGGCTGAGTTATCTCTATTGCAGGTGATCGGCAAATCTGAGGGTGGCGAGTCGGGCCGCTAGCGTCGTCTTGCCTGCCCACGTCACGGATTGTTTTGGTGTCTGCTTGTCGCTGGCAAGCAGCGCGCTGAACAGTTTTACGTAGGCTTTGGTCATGCGTGCGTCGGAGTTGGCGTAGGTGTGCATGTGGGGCTGATAGTGATGGTAGTTATGCTGTATGGTCTGCAGGGCGGCGGGAAAATCGGCGGTGCCGGTGAAGCCAACGCCGAAGCCCCGGCAATACTCTGGCAAGGCGCCGCTCTGGCGGTAGAGCAGCGGCAAGCCGCACAGCGCCGCTTCGATGTGGTGCATGCCGGCTGGTTCATTGATTGAGGCGGTGATATACACGTGGTGCTGCTTTAGTGCGGCGGCTAGTGCCATACCCGTGAGAGGAGCGTGTAGCGTCGTGTGGCGCAAGCGGTGTTTTACGGGTGGGTTACCAATGTAGGTGAACGCGAGGCGTCCGGCTGAGTCAGCAACGAGCTGATCGAGCTGTTCGTAGACATCCCAGCCCTTGAGGCGATTGCTTGACCAGTGATGCGTGACAATTTTAAGAGGGGAGGTGCCATCCCAGCGCTGGTAGCCGTTCGAGTTAAAGACAGCCTGGTCGGCGCCATTCAGAATCACTGATGAGGTGGTGGTGAGTGCTGTTGTGTCGTTCATAATAAGCTTTCGGAGCCAATCGGAAATAAAAACAGTCTGGGTAGAGAGCTGGGCAGCTGTACGCAGCACGCTATTGAGCAGACGCCAGCGCTTGTTTTTGCGTTCGTCGCATTCGTTGACCCGCAGCACAACCGGAATGTGGTGCTGTGCCTTGTAGCGCAGAGCGGAGCGCATGTCAAACGCGCAGATGTTGAGCCAGGGCCTGGTTTCAGTAACGAGAATAAGATCAATGTGGGGCGAGGTGAGATCAAAGACGACCCGGAAATTATTTCGCTGCAGCGCTTGAACCAGGGCGTGTCCAAATTGGTTGCCGCCACCGTAGGGCCCGCTCTGCAGATTCATGCCGATCGCAATAGTTTTCATGTAGTTGTCAGGTGTGGCTGGTACAATTCGGTCTGGTACCGCTGTGAAATACGTCGCCAGTCAAATGCCGCTGTATCCTGCTGAGCCTGCTGGCGCAATCGCTCGGCGAGCTGGGGATCGCGCAGCAGCCGGGCGGCGTGGGCGGCAAGCGCCTGAGGGTTCTCAATTGGCGCGATGAGTACATTGCGGTTGTGGGTGGCAATGTCGTTCACCATGCCCACGGGTGTCGCCACGAGCGGGACACCGGCTGCCCAGGCTTCCAACAGCTGCAAGGGACCGCCCTCAACGCGGGCGGTGATCAGGTAGAGGTCGAGCGCTTGATATAAGGCTGCTACATCTTCTGTTTGCTGATAGTAGCCAGTGTACGAATAGGGAATATTCCTCGCTTTTAATTGTTCGATGACATAGCCGCGCGCTGGCCCGGAGAGCAGCACATGGACAGGTAGCTGCTGAGCCAGCAGTGCGACCGTTTCAACCAGCGTATCGGGCCCTTTTATTAACTTGGGCTCCAGCCCCTCACCCCAGCCCACACCATCTTTTTGAAATGAGCCGATGACATACGATTTTGGATTAATGTTGTAGCGCCGCCGCATTGCTTCTCGCGGCGATTGTTCGCTGCGGAAAAGGTTTGTATCAACACCCAATGGAATAACATGAATGCGACTCGCCTCGACTCCGGCGGCAATGAGCTGTGTCTGGGTGAGGGTGTTTGTTGTGTGAACGGTTGTTTCGTTTAGAGCCGGGGCCAGTAGGTGCGTCTGCTGATAGGTAGGCGCAAGGTGAAACACAGTGACAATGACGTTGTTGCTGGGGTGAATGTGGTGCCAGCCCTTTGTTGTCATGTACATGTCAATTGAACCGAAGTGCACCAGCTGCCACCGGGATCCGAGCGCGGTGGTACTGAGGTGAACGGGTATTTGAGCGCTGAGGTGTTTTGCCAGCGAGGATCCCACTGTGCGCACGGCCCAGTTTTCTTTGTCTACGACATAGATAAGTTTGGCGGTGCGGCCGCCTGTACGGTTGGAAATAACACCGGTGAGCAGCGCCAGGTACGCGGAGAAGCTCATGGTTGCACTAAAAGAGGGCGTAGATGAACGGCGCCAAGGCGGAGGTCTGTGCGAATACCAGGACAAAGCCCAGGGCAATTAAGACGATGACGATCGGCAGCAGCCACCACTTTTTCTGTGTTTTGATAAACTCCCAAAATTCAACCAGGATTGATAGCTTAGACATCGTAGTCTTAAGTGTGGCCGATGCTATCCTGTCTGGCAAACCTGGCAGGCCTGTACTAAAGTGAAGCGTACTATGCGGACTGTCTCTGTTATATTGCCAGCATTTAATGAGCAGATTGCCTTGCCATTGGTTCTCTCCCAGCTTGATCACCAACTGGCAGGGATCGTTCCTGAATTTGAAGTCATTGTGGTGGACGACGGTTCGACTGATAAGACCGCGCGGTGGATCAAGCAATTACAGACTTATTACCCCTGGCTTCGGCTGATCCGCCATGAGAAAAACCGTGGATATGGCGAAGCGCTCCGGAGCGGTTTTATGGCAGCCAAGCACGAGTGGGTGTTGCTGATGGATTCGGATGGGCAATTTGATATCGCTGACCTCGAGCGGTTGTTGCCGTATGTTGAGACGCATGAGCTGATACTTGGTTATCGTGAGCGTCGAGCCGATGGCTTTGCCAGAGATTTTCTGACCGGCGGGTATATGGTCCTGATTCGCGTGTTGTTTGGTTTAGACGTGCGGGATGTGGGTTGCGGTTTTAAATTGTTTACGCGTCGTTCTTGGGAACTCGTGCAACCGATTCGGTCACGGGATCATAAGATTTTCACCGTGGAGTGGCTGTGGAAGGCAGAGCAGCGCGGCGTACGCATCATGAATGTTGCTGTGCGTCATTTGCCAAGGCGTGGCGGTCAGCCCACTGGCGCCCGGGTCGATGTTTTATGGCAGATGGTACGGGAGTTGATTCGGCTGCGGTTGCATGCTCGGCGCATTTAGACAGGTAAGGACGCAGACGATCCTCGTGGCAGCGCTCGTTATATGCGGCGGTGCGGGGACGTTGCTGTGGCTGG
>DATDVI010000009.1:0-2626 GCA_035290125.1 Candidatus Anderseniibacteriota bacterium | reverse complement strand
CGGCGCGCAGTGGCGCGCCACCACTGGCTGCCGTCATCTGTCCCCGCACACGCTCCGACAGCTCCCCCAGGAACGATTCGCGCGCCTGCTGAATTTCTTCCTCCGTCAGGGGAGATTCCACCACCACGCCACCGGTTAGCGCTTCACTACTCTCGCCATACACCTCGCTCTTAATACTTTCCGGCAGTCGATCAATAATAAACGTGCCGGGTGACACGTTGCCAGCCGCGCCACGATCTTTAGCCGTAATCGTCATGGCTACTTTATTTCGTGGCGGAATCGTCACTGGTGTATCGGTGAGGAAAAACGTGCCCGCCTCCTCGTGCCGCAAATGGCTTTTGGGTAACAGCTCCTGTGGCTCATCAAGGTTGTTAATCAGCACAATGCGCCCGCGGGCAAAATCATCCGATGTTTTTGCGCCCGCGCGCTCGACCATACGACGCTCATCGACAGACGCTTCAATCACGCGGGCGGGCAGCACAAACTTGGAAAAATCAGGCTCGGTTGTATGCGTCGAGAGCGTGATTTCCTGCGTCACGACTCGCTGCATCTCGCGGGCGCTAATTTTGATCACCGCCTGCGGCCAGTACGCGTATGCCAGCATGACGCCTCCTGCTACCGCCAACACGGCTAAGACGAGCCACCAGGCGCGCCGGGGGACAACAAACTGCATCGTACGCGGCTCACTTGTCATGGCGCGCTCAAACTCCCCTCGCCCACGAGCTGCGTAAGTTCCTCTCGAACATCGTCTCGCGCGGGCAGGTGAAATTTTGTCGATATTTCTTTGAGGTGATTGTTTTCGCGCACCAGCAGCACCACGGGCAGACTGCCGGCATCACGCTGATGGTACTTCACCAACACGGCGTGTAGCCCTTGCAGCTGCTCCCGGCCCCAGCCGCTCGGCAGGCGGAGTACCAAGCGCGCCGCTGGCCTATCCGGGGCGCGCTGCCGCAGATCAGAGAGCGTCTGGGCCGTTAGCGGCCACACGTTGTCGGCCAACACTTTTGCCTCGCCATCTTTGTCGCTCAGGCTTCCCTCAATCAACACACGCTTACCATCGGCCCAGTGCTCGCTCGTCTTCGTGAGCAGGGCAGGAAAAACAAGAGTCTCAATTTTTCCGGTTAAATCCTCCAGCTGAACGAACAGCATTGGCTGGCCAGATTTTGTCGTAATTTTAGTCAGACGCGTAACAATCCCTGCCACTCGCACCTTGCCGCTGCTGGTGCGTTGTTTCAGCGCCACCACATCGGCAATCGGCGTCGCAATGTCGGCCAGCTCCTGGCCCAATTCCTGCAGGGGATGTTCCGATACGTACAATCCGAGCAGCTCCTTTTCCCAGGCAAGGCGCTCATCTTTACTGGCCGCTGGCACCTCGCGCAGCGTCACGCGTGCGGCTGGCAGTGCCGGGCCCGCCGCCTGCCCGAAGAGGCCCACTTGACCCGGCTCCGTTTGTTTGTGCAGGTTACGGCTAAAAGTCAGCAGTGCCTCGGCATTAGCTAAAATGAGGGCGCGCTCAGCCAGCGAGTCAAACGCGCCAGCTCGTGCTAAGCTTTCAACCGCTTTGCGATTGAAGCCACTCGCATGAATGCGGCGAAACAGATCAAAGAGGTCCACGTATGCGCCGCGCTGCTCGCGCTCACCAATCACTGCCGCAACGGCCTGGTGCCCCACGTTCTTAATGGCACTGAGTCCAAAACGAATGGCGGAATGCCCCTCGTGCATCACCACGGTAAAATCCTCACCACTTTCATTAATGTCTGGCGGCAACACGCGCAAGTTCGAGCGCACTGCTTCCGCCACTTCAATGGCTTGCCGCTCCACATTACCCTCGTCACTCGTCAGCAGCGCCGCCATAAACTCAGCCGGGAAGTTCGCCTTAAGGTACGCCGTTTGGTAAGCAATCATCGCATAGCACGCCGCGTGCGCCCGGTTGAAGCCATACCGAGCAAACGGTTCAATAAAATCCCACACCTGCGTGGCGCGGGCCTTCTCAATGCCTTTAGTATCGATCGCGCCGGCGATAAATTTTTTACGCTGTTCCAGCAGTAATTTCTTAATTTTTTTACCCACCGCCTTGCGCAGGATATCGGCCTCGCCATACGTGAAGCCGGCGAAATCACGCGCAATCTGCAATACCTGATCTTGGGTAACAATCACCCCGTACGTCTTCTCGAGAATCGGTTTCAAGAGCGGGTGGAGGTACGTAATCTTTTTACGGCCGTGCTTTGCGGCGACGAAATCCGGAATCGAATCCATCGGCCCCGGCCGGTAGAGCGCCAGGATAGAGATAATATCCTCGAATTCGGTTGGCGCAAGTTCCCTCAGCCAGCGTCGCATGCCGGCCGATTCCAGTTGAAATACACCAATCGTGCTCCCTTCTTGCAGCAGAGTGTACGTTGCCGCGTCATCCAGGGGGAGGGCGGTAATATCGAGCGTGTGCCGCCCCTCGCGCGCCGCAATGCGCTGCAAGGTATCCTGAATAATCGTCAGGTTCTTCAGGCCCAAAAAGTCCATTTTCAGCAAGCCCAGTGCTTCCACGTGGTTCATCGAGTACTGGGTGACAATCGTATCGCGCGCCCCTTTGGTCGTGCTGGTTAGTTGGAGCGGTACGTGGTTGGTCAGCGGC
>DATDVI010000008.1:0-3377 GCA_035290125.1 Candidatus Anderseniibacteriota bacterium | reverse complement strand
CTGGATTCTGGCGGCCAATGACGAATTAGCCCAGGCAGCGCTTACGCACACCAAAAACTGGCGCAGTAAACGCTAGTGATTGACAGTCGGATATTGATATCGTAGGCTGACCGTCTGCGGTTTTTTCTGGTCGGTTCTTTGTCTCTATGAGGACGGAGGAAAAAATGTTTGGATACAGAGTCTTCTTTCTGATTGCTGTTGGCCGAATCTCAGGCGAGAAGATGGCTGATGCCCTCCTACAAAACGCCTACATTATGTACAAGGGGCACGAGCATAAGCGGCACATCAAGACGGACACGTGCGAGGGAGAAATGTGGACGTCGTTTGAAAGCGTGGCCCTGGAATCAATCACCGGTATACGCTTTTCGGCGCGCTTGGAAAGCGATTTGGGTAACATACGCTACGAGTTTATCTTGCGTGACCGGGATATTGAAGAGCTGGAGTCCTTAGAAGAGGGAGCGTGGGACGGTTATGATCAGGACGGTAATCCTGTGCGCGGAGAGCCGCGGCCGTCGCCAATCCGAGATATTACCCGTTCGCATCGGAACAACTGACTTTTTCCTCGTTTGACCGCGCGCCGGATATTTATTCGGCGCTTTTTTGACACGGCACTTCTGGAGCGCTAAGCTGGGAGTTCGGTTTTGTGTGGTTCGCACCTGAAAAAGTAGCTTCATAAGGAGTCTGAAATGACTACGAGACAGTTAGTTGACATGCGACTACTTGACCCGTGGCATTTGCGATCTTGGCCCAAGCCGAGAAGAAAGCTGCAGGTGGCGTTCGTGCCTGGTAGAGCGCGAGATGACTGGGAAGGCGGTCATGGTGATGACGGCCTGCTGCACACTGCTGCGTATATGCACCGATGTGACATGTGTATGTACATTGCTCTGCCAGGCACTATCGGTAGCTTTGTTGACGGGAAGCGGGCGGCAAGCGGCTACCCAGGATTTGTGCAGTGGTATGGTGAGTTGCTTAAGCTCGGCGTGGAAGGGGAAGTAATTTTCCCGACGGTCGGGCGCGGTTTTCATACACAGTCGGAGACGGATGATTTCGTTGAACTGGCCAAGGAACACGGTTGGACAGAAGGTGCTGTGATAATGAGCCCGCACCAGACGCTGCGTGTTGTGCTGGGAGCGCTGAAATCATTTGAGCTGTATGACCACCCGATGACGCTGTGGCCGGTGACGCCGCAAGTTAATTGGCATCGACCCGTTTATGGCTCGCAGGGGCAAAAGCAGCTGCTACGAGTGCAACACATTCCAGAAGAGCTGCGGCGGGTGGTGGAGTATCAGGCCAAGGGCGACTTAGCGTCGTTTGATGCACTCTCCGACTACTACACGAATGTCTTGGGCATGAAGTGGCCGCAATAATGTCGTGATCTTTGGCAGCGCTGCTGGTGGGTTTCCATCGGCAGTTTTTTATTGACTCGAGGGCTTCTGAGCGCTAGGCTGGGGGTTCGGTTGTTTTGGTACGCTCTTTGACTTTTACGGCCCTTAAGTGGCTGGGAGGCATCAAGTGTTATCGTATGGCTTGGAATGCAGCGAGGGAGCATGGATTGGATCGGTCGAGGCAGAAACAGGCAATTGGTTGATTGGTGACCAATTTCCCACGAGCCATCCCGGCTACGTGCCACAGGAGGACCCGCGAGGCTTGATGGTTAAATACTGGTTGGCAGATAAAAACGAGGCGTCACATAAATACCAAGGTGATGTGAATGGCGGTGGCCATGAAGTAATCCCGCCACCGGTGGTACACGGCGGACGTTACGAGGGGGTGCAGGTCTTCGTGGGTGAGTTTTTTTGCGAGCATCCGCAAAAAATGCACTACGTTCTCGCGCATCGCGGCGGTGAATCACGCTTAGGCGATAACTGCCTTGAGCTTGCACCAACGGCGTATCGTCGCTGGTACCTCAATGGGTCGCCGAGTGCGGCGGGCGTGACGATTTGCCGGTACCGAGAATCTTTACTGGATTCTTTTGGAGCTGGTACGGGATACGAATATCGCTTACTCGACAACGCGTCTTTACGTGCCGCTGAGTGGCAGTACCGTACACGACGCTCCCGAGAAGTTGCGGCGGCTCGCTACCTCCTGATCATGGTCTTTCGCGGAGCGCTGATCGGAAAAAAGGATGGGCAGGTATTGCACCACCTCAGTGCTTATGCGCGAAATTACGCGTATGTTGAGGCGTCTTCGCACGAGATCTGGATGCCGGTGGCGGAGTCGGTACGGACGGTGGCAGCCGTGGTGTTCTATTAGAGTATATAGCCAGCGTGGGGTCAGCTGGCTCTTTTTTTATGTTAGGATGGACAAATAGCCCTTATTTTTGTAAGCTAAACCCCTTATGGCACCGCGCGTTAAAGCCAAACGAGTAATGAAAATAGCCGACGTGCTCGCCGAGCTCAAGCTCAGTGAGGGCAAGCTGTACCACATTTTGCGCGAGGTGAATATCCGCACCGCCGAGGGTCAAAAGAACTTGGATCAGCAGGAAGTGGCCCGGGTGCGCCAGTACCTCAATGAACAGCGGCGGCGCGAGGAGTTGAAGCAAAAGTCGATTAAACTGCCGCCGATTATTAAAGTGCAGCAGCTGGCGAAAGCGCTGGAAATACCGGTGGGTGAAGTGCTCTCGACGCTGCTGGGCAGTGGCGTGCTGGCGACGCTCAATGACGACGTGGATTATGAGACGGCGGCGATTATTGCGGCTGACTTGGGGTACAACACTGAAGAAGAAGTTGAGCAGCTGGAGCAGGATGTGTTGACGCCTGAAAAGCTGGATGAAATTCTCAAGAAAGAGAACCCGAAAGAGCAGACAGCCCGGCCGCCGGTGGTGACCATTATGGGGCACATTGACCACGGTAAAACGACGCTCCTGGATGCGATTCGCTCAACTAATGTGGCGGCAGGGGAGGCGGGAGGCATTACGCAGGCAATTAGCAGCTACCAGGTCGAGAAAGCGGGCCGCACCATAACGTTTATCGACACGCCTGGGCACGCGACGTTTGAATTTATGCGCAAGCGGGGGGTTAGTTTAGCCGATATCGCGGTACTGGTGGTGGCAGCGGATGACGGGGTGAAGCCGCAAACCAAGGAAGCGATCAAGCACGCGCAGGCGGCGGGGGTACCGATTGTGGTCGCCCTTAACAAGATGGATAAGGCGACGGCGAATATTGAGCGGGTGAAGAAAGAATTGGCTGAACTCGATTTACTGGCTGAAGATTGGGGCGGCACAACGGTTGTGGTGCCGGTATCCGCGCTGAAGAAAGAGGGCGTCGATGCCTTACTGGAAATGATTCTGTTGACGGCTGATATCGATGCGCCGCGGGCGATTTCGGGCCGGCCTGCCTTGGGCAGCGTGATTGAGAGCCGCTTAGATAAACACCTGG
>DATDVI010000007.1:0-6738 GCA_035290125.1 Candidatus Anderseniibacteriota bacterium | reverse complement strand
CCACTCCGGCAACTCTCCCGCGCGCTGGAACTCGCCGTAGACGTGCTCGAGGGGGTAGAAGATGATCTTCAAGTCATCGAGGAAGTAGACCTGGCCTAAGAACAGAGTTCTCGAGAAGAAGATGGCCCAGGTGAGGAGGAGGAGAGTGGGGGCTAGTTTGACTCGCATTGCTTTTCCTCTCCACCACAAACGCGGTAGAGAATTTTATTGCCTGCGTGCAGGATCCGGTAGTGGAATTTGCGCAGCTCGTCTTCATCGAATGCCACTGTGTTAGCCTGCCCGACTTCGAGCTGGGCTTCGAGAAAGTATCCGGTAGCACTCAGCTGGTTTTGGCTGGTAACGCAGTAGCGGTACAGAAAGCCATCGGCTTCTTTGACGTCGTGCGGCAGCACTTCGATGAAATCCCACTCGTTCGTCGCGGTCGAGGTGAGGCACTCGGGAGCCAGCGGATAAAACTCGTGCTCGTTATAGAACTGCTCGAGCGAGTGTTTGAGGTAGGTGATGTCCTGCCGCCGTAAGCCATCGCGTACTTCGGCGCGTGCGGTGTGCAGCGAGGGAGCAAGAAAGCCGAGGCCAATGAGCCCGAGCAGCACGAGCACCAGATATTCACGTCGAGCGACCGACAACATAGTTTATACTGTACGATATGGCAGTGACGACGTACATCACCGGGCTGCTCGCGTTTGTGTTGGTGGGCGGTGGCTGGTATTTGCTCGCGCAAACAGAAGAGAATACGGTGATTGATATTCTCGCGTCTCGGGAACCGGAGCTCGCAATACCGGTTTTTGCGCAGTTTGTGGCCACACAAACACTCACTCTGGAAGCGCTCACCAGCGTGGAGAGGCTGATTGTTCCCGTGCATTTTCCGAGCGAGGCGTCGATGCTGCAGATCGATCTCACGCAGCGAGACCGCTTGCTACAGCGCTGGCGGTATCAACCCCGCACGACGGGAATCGTTGAGGCGGACTTGGCGCTTGAGCCCCTGCGTCTACTGGAGGGCGAGGTCGAGGTTCATTTTTCTGCGCGCGGCGTTGATCATGAGCATAAACATGAAGCAGTAGGGGTATTTATTGAGTCTGCTGATGGTCACTACCCGGGAGGGAACTATCGCATTGTCGACAACCAGAAAGTTGGTGATATTAGCCTGAAAGTTGTCGAGCAGCGCCGGAAACTAGATCGCCTCGCGATTGCCTGGGAGAAGCGGCCGCTGCGGGTCATTTGGCAAAGTGGCCTTGGCCTGCTCTTTGCGCTGCTTTTCCTCAGTTTCCCCAGCGTGCTGCGCCGGACGCTGCCACCACGTCGCCGCCAGTAACAAGACAAGCACGAGCAGCGACCACAGCCCGAACGTGATCGCCAGGCGTGGGAGTGGGCTGAGGTCTGGTGGTATGGGCAGCGGGATGAGGTAGGCGCCGGCGGTGGGGAGCGCAAATGCCAACTGAAAGAGCAAGCTGCGCGGCGACGTTGTGAGGCCGGAGAGGAGTGTAGCGAGGGTGGCGGTGCCTAGTAGGCTGAGCGCTAGTTCGAGCCGCAGTGGGAGGAAGAGTGCAGCCGATGCGGTAAGGGTGAGCCAGGCAGCTAAGGGACTCATGGTAGTTGCATAATTACGGCCGCCGGATTCTGGTACAGAACTGGAAAGCGCTGTGCATCGTTCAGGCTTTCCAGTACTTCTTCCCGGTCAACGAAAAACATGACGTGGGTAAAGGGTGCCTCGGCTATGACGCGCTGCAGCTCTTCTCTCTGTGTGGTCAGGAGCGGATGCTGGGCGTTAAGTTCTGTCCAAGTGTGATCCGTGAGAACAGGAATCCATTCGCTGTGCCGGCTGGCGGCGGTGGTCGCGATATGGCTGCCCTCTGGTAGCCTGTCGCCGGCCCACTCAATGGCCTCGCGGGCGGCCGGGATTAAGCGAGCATTGTTAGCCGGATTCTCGTAGTAAGCATAAACGCTGCTGTTGTCACGCCAGGTAAGGGCAGCATACGAGCCAAACAGTATCACCACGAAGAGCGTACGGACGAATGATGCGCGGAAAGCGTTGGTGAGGAGCTGCGGCATTGCTATGGCACTCAGTATAACAATGGCCGTAATTAGATACGTGCGGAAACGATTTTCGGCCAGCCCGATGCCCAGATGTGAATTCGTTGCCAGCAGCAGCGCGAGGGCAGCGAAGCTGAGGGCGAGCGGGGAGCGGAGGAGCAGAAATCCACTGAGGCTGAGCGCCATCCAGAATGAAAATTTTGAGCGCAGCAGATCGATGATTATATCCGGTTGAGGCTCGAGCGCAAGCTGTGGCCAGGTAAACCCTCGCAGCGCTTGAATTAGAAACAGTATCGCGAGGATGCACAGGGCCAGCGTGATGATACGCAGGAATTTTTGCTTGCGGGCTGTGAGCGATCGGTTGTGCAGCCACTCTGGCATGGTGCCCAAGACGAGTGTTGGCACGGCAATGAGAGCACTGAGAGGATGCGTTAGATACGTGGCAATTAGGAAAACGAGCGTGAGAAAGCTGGAAGCGCGCAGTGATCGTTCGAGCGTCAGCAGTAAAAAAACAAGGCTGAGCAGCTGGGCAAGCGTGCCGTCCTCCAGGTGATTGTTGATGGTAATACTGGTTAAGCCCCAGATAGCTAGACCGGCCGCGGCCGTCGGCCAGTGACCGAGGCGATAGAGCAGCAGGCTGAGGGCTGCGCCTGCGGCAACGTGTGCTAGTGTAATCATGATTACGAAGCGCTCCGGCCAGGAGACGGGTACGAGTGCGCTGAGGGTGTAGATCACCTGAGCCAACGGATAATTTGATCGGCTCAGCGTATGCCAGGCAGCCAGCGGCTCCTGCGGAAAAGCGAGCAGCGTTTTAGCAGCGTGGCTGTAGGCAGCAGCGTCGCCGCCCATTGGGAATGTTGTTTGCAGTGGATACTGCGCGGCCAAGGGTAGGAGGAGGGCAAGAGCGCCGACAAAAGCAAACGCAGGATACAATTGCGTGCGAGAGAACATGTGGTAAGCATACTATAATGCCCCTCCCGACGGTACGAATTGGCCTTAACCCGCACTGGTACAGCCAGTTTTGGATCAAGCAGTTTTTTCAGCTGTGGCGGGGAGGCGAGATAAAGCTGCGGCCGCTGCTCGCCAAGCGCAACCCCTATGCCAGTTTTTACTTTGAGGTTAATGGGCGGCCGTGCTTAATCGACGTGCACGATAAAAAGGAGCTGCAGTTTGACGCAGTTGATTATTTTTTGTACTTCAAAGCTAATTTTTCGTCGACGGCTCAGTATCCGCCGAATGTTCGACGCTGCTGGAATGGGACAACGTTGAAGCGAGCTAATGTGCCGCCGCAGCACGCACCTGATTTTGACCTGATCTTTATTTCGAGTATTACCGGGGGCCGCCATCATAAAATAGCTTTGTATGAGGTTTTGGCAGCGCTACCGCTGAAGAAAAAACTGGTGATTAAAATGTGGGGACCTGATGATGTACGGCAGTGGGGAGATTATTTAACCAAACGAGGCATAGAAGTCATCACCGGCACCTGGCCGTATACAACGTGGCTCGAGTGGCAGAAGCGCGGGCGGTGGTGTGTACTCACGCGTGGCAAGCACGATTGCTTGAGTTTTAAAATGATTGACTACATGAGTATTGGGGCCGCGGTTGTCGCTGACTACACGCCAACGTCGGAGTGGCCGGTGCCGGTCAAGGCTGGCGAGAACTTTCTTGATCTGCAGCTGCCAGCTTTTGCCGGGGATGAGATGGCGAACATTGATTTTGACCGGCTGCGCGAGTTGTACGCCGAGCGTGTCCAGGCGGCGCTGCCGAGTCTGCGGGACGACGCGCTGAGAGCGCGTATTGGTCAGGCAAATCTCAATTATTTCAAGAGCCATATCGCCGATGGTGCTGCGGCGCGCTATGTTATGGAGCAGTATGCGTTGGTTCACCACACTTAAAGAGTTGCGCGAGCTCCTGCGGCGAATTCAGGTTCACCCGGTGTATTTTGTGGTGCCGGTGGCACTGTCGCTGCTGGCGGCGGCGCTGGATGGAGTGGGGTTGAGTTTGCTGATTCCGCTGCTGCGCGGCGTGGTGGCCCTCGACTTTGGCTTTGTGCGGGAGGTGGTGATTCTGCGTGACGTTTTGCCGCGCCTGCCGCAGCTGGCGGAGAATTCAAATGTTTCTATCTTTGCCTGGCTGATCCTTATTATTTTCACGGCGGCCTTGCTCAAAAATATTTGTAAGTATGGCTCAGCGGTGAGTGCGGCCTACGTGGGGCGGATCGCTACGCATAACCTACGGCGGCTGGTATTTGCGCGGTACCTCAGTTTCGGCAAGCTTTTTTTTGATAAACATTCGCTGGGGTACCTGAACCAGGTGCTGATGGTGTACACCGAGCAGGTGGCGCACCCGATTACGCAGGGCTACCAGCTGGTCCAGACGATTTTTTCACTGGCGGTGTACTTGGTGATTATGCTGGCCGTTTCCTGGAAGTTGACGCTGTTGGTTTTAATTTTAATTCCACTGATGAATTATTCGCTGCGGACGCTCATTCTAAAGATTCGCTCGGCGTCGCAGTCGCTGGCGCAGTCCGTCAACGATTTTACGAAACAGGCTTTTAATATTTTATCGAGCATTCCCTTGGTTAAGGCCTATACCAATGAAACAGCAGAAGAGAAGCGCTTTGCTGGGTTCAGTGAGCAAGTCTCCCGGCTGGAGTTTGCCATGAATCGGGGCAAGCAGCTGATTGCCCCGGCACAAGAAAGCATGACGCTGGTGGCCGTGCTGCTGGTTATTGTCGCGATGGCCTGGCTGACGGTGCGGGGCCGGGTGGAAGCAACGGCGGGGTGGCTGGTGTACTTTTACGTCGTCATGAACGCTGCTAATACCTATGGCGGCGTGAATCGATTCTGGGGGATTATGGCTGAGGTAGCGGGGCCCTTAGGGGAGGTACAGAAAATGCTGACTGATGACGAAAAGTTTCTGATTCGCGATGGCGCACAGGAGTTCCGAGGGCTTGCGCGCGCTATCGAGTTTAGGGAGCTCTCTTTTGTATATCCTAGCGGTCGGGAAGTTTTACACGACGTGTCGTTTCGTATTCCGGCAGGGGAAATGACGGCGCTGGTTGGTCCAACGGGCGCGGGTAAGAGCACATTGATCAATCTGCTGCTGCGATTCTATGATACCCCGCCCGGCCAGCTGCTGTTTGATGACGTTGATATTCGAGAGTTTACGGTGCGCTCGCTGCGATCACACGTGGCGCTGGTCAGCCAGGACACCCAACTGTTCAACGATACGCTGCGGCATAATATTATATACGGGTTGCGTGATGTTTCGCCGGAGCGTCTGCAAGACGTTGTGCGAGCGGCCCGGCTGGAGGATTTTATTGGCAGCTTACCCCAGGGGCTCGAAACAGAGATTGGTGACCATGGCGTGCAGCTCTCAGGCGGGGAAAAGCAGCGCGTGTCGATTGCGCGGGCGCTCTTGAAGCAGGCTGATATTTTGCTGCTGGATGAAGCCACCAGCGCGCTGGACGCCAAAACGGAGCGTTTAGTGCAAGAGGCTATCACGGAAGCACTGCGGGGCAAGACGTCACTTGTCATTGCGCACCGGCTGTCGACGATTCAGCATGCCGACAAGATCGTGGTGCTGGAAGAGGGCAGAGTTGTTGAGCACGGGACGCTGGAGGAACTATTGCAGGCGAAAGGCGCTTTCTATGAGCAATGGCAAGCGCAGAAGTTTTATTAGCCGCGCTCCCTGTGTAAGCTGGATGCTATGAGCCTTAATTTGGCGGGTAAGAAAATAATGGTCACTGGAGGAGCCGGGTTTTTGGGGTCTTACGTAGTGCGTGAGCTGGAGGGCCGGGGAGCGCAGGTTTTTGTGCCGACGATTAATCAGTATGACTTAACTCAGGCAGATTCGATTCAGCAAGCCTTTGACGATAGCCAACCGGAGGTTGTTATTCATCTCGCCGCAGCGGTTGGCGGCATTGGCGCTAATCAGGCCAACCCGGGCCGGTTTTTCTATGAGAACATTATGATGGGCGTGCAGTTGATGGAAGAAGCCCGCAAGCGGGGCGTGGGGAAGTTCGTCGCGCTGGGCACCATTTGCTGCTACCCGAAATTTGCGCCAATTCCCTTTAAAGAAGAAAGCCTGTGGGATGGCTACCCGGAAGAGACGAACGCGCCGTACGGTTTGGCGAAGAAGATGCTGCTGGTCCAGAGCCAGGCCTACCGGCAGCAGTACGACTTCAACAGCATCTTTTTAATGCCAGTGAACCTCTACGGGCCGGGTGATAACTTTGATCCGGCTTCATCCCACGTTATTCCGGCGTTGATTAAAAAGTTTCTCGAAGCGAAAGCTACTCGTAGCGACGAAGTAACGTTGTGGGGAACCGGAACGCCAACCCGAGAGTTCTTATACGTCGCCGATTGCGCGCGCGCAATTGTTCTGGCGACTGAACAGTACGACGAATCAGAGCCGGTGAATATTGGCGCCGGTTTTGAAATTTCTATCAAAGACTTAGCACAGTTAATCGCCGAGCTGATCGGCTTTTCGGGTGAGATTGTGTGGGATATCAGCAAACCCGACGGCCAGCCACGACGCATGCTGGATACCTCGCGGGCTAAGGAAAAGTTTGGCTTCACAGCCACAACCAATTTTCGGCAGGGCTTAGCGCAGACGATTGCGTGGTATAAAAAAATCCGGCAGCGGGAAGCGGCCGGGGAACAAATCACGCAGCGAATCACTAGTTGATTCTTAGCCGTTGTT
>DATDVI010000006.1:0-8774 GCA_035290125.1 Candidatus Anderseniibacteriota bacterium | reverse complement strand
AATAACCCTCACCCTTCCCACCCCGCTCAGCGCTGAAACCGAAGAGGCCGCACTTTGGTATTCCCCCGATTGGCTCTACCGCCAGAAGCTCACCGTCAACCACGAGCAAGTGGCAGGAAGCCTGGACGCCTTTCCCCTGCTCGTCAAGCTCACGGGCGACATCGTCGACAGAGCTCAAGAGAACGGCAACGACATTCTCTTTACTACAGATGACGGCACCACCAAACTCCTCCATGAAATTGAAAGCTTCAACGGTGAGCTGATCGCCTGGGTGCAGCTGCCGCACCTCTCGGAGATCACAGACACTGACTTTTACGTCTACTACGGTAATCCTGAGGCAGAGAGCCAGCAGAGTATAGACCGCGTGTGGGATGCAAACAGCTACCAGGGCGTGTGGCATCTCAACGAAAATCCTGCGACTACCCAACACGATGTGTCCAGCAACAATTTCGACAGTACGCCCTCTGGCATTGACAGTCAGGATGGCAAGGCTACCGGAAAAATAGGGCCAGCGATCGACTTTGATGGGACGGACGATTATCTCAACACGAATCACAACTATCAATTTGGGAGCGATAACTTCAGCATTGGTGTTTGGCTCAAGACGACGACAACGACTGGCTCACGATATGTATTTGGAACTGCGGATGTCGGAAGTAATGGTTTTATAGGACTCTTGCTTAATTCGAATCAGAGTGCCGTCACGACCGTCGGTACAACGCTTTTCGCGTTTCGTGCTGATGGATCGACAAGAAGATATGCGGCTTTCACAGCGAATATTTACGATGGCCAGTGGCACTATATAGTCATGCAGCGTGATGGTGCCAGCTCAAGCAGCGTTTTTGTTGATGGGGCTCAGCAATCGCTTACGCTTGGCGTTAACAATCTTACAGAACAGAGCCTCATCGATACTACATATCCTTTAGTGTTTGGCGGTCTTAATAACCGAGGTACAATCGATACTTTTGCCAATTTTTCTCTTGATAATGTTCAAATCTCTAATATCTCCCGCACCCCCGAGTGGATCACCACCGAATACCGCAGCCAGTGCGCCTGCGAAGACTTTCTGACCGTAGGCGACACTGAAACCGAGGCCGGTACCGTCGCTGGCACAACGACCACCGCCACCAGTGTTGCTGCGGCGAAGACGAGTACCCTCACCCTCTCCTCTCCCGTCATGCAAGCCATTAACCAGCTCTACCGAACAGCGTATGCTACCGAACCAACTTTCACCGACTGGCTGTACTGGGCCGGCCGCGTGGTAGCTCGCGACAAGCAGACGCTCCCCGAGCTCCTGGGAGCGATGCAGTGGCAGGCGGTGTTTCAGTAGACGAGACGGCCTCTTTTACCACACATCGATGTGTGGTAATGAGTGATTGCGTTATCTGCAACGCTAGAGAGGTGGTTTAGTGAGCGATTTTAGGCGCTCTTAACATACTTCATGCCGCCAAGGTTTTGAGCAATATCGAGCATTTCGAGCTCGATGAGCGCGGCGGAGACCGTGGGTGCTGGCAGGTTGGTTTGCTGGACGATGGCGTCGATGTGCTGCGGCTGAGCGGTGAGCATCTGGAGGAGGCGCTGCTGGGTGCCCGTTAGCTGATATTCGCGCGGAGCAGCCGGTGTGGTAGTGAGATGAAAGTATTCCAGAATGTCTTCTGGGGCGATAGCCGGGGCAGCGCCTTGCTGAATTAACTGATTCGTTCCCGCGGAGAGGGGATCGGTAATCGGGCCGGGGACGGCAAAAACGTCTTTCCCTTGTTCGAGGGCCAGGCGAGCCGTGATCAGCGAGCCGGAGCGCTCGGCGGCCTGAACGACGAGAGTGGCAGCCGTGAGCCCCGAGACGATCCGGTTGCGGGCCGGGAAATAATAGAGCTGCGCTTTGGTGCCGGCCGGATACTCGCTGACGAGCGCCCCGCCGCCGCCGAGAATCTTTTGGGCGAGTTGTCGGTGCGCTGCGGGATAGAGTGACGCTTCATCGAGTCCGGAGCCGAGGATGGCAATCGTCGGCGTGTTTAGCTCCAGGCACAAACGATGCGCCATCGAGTCGATGCCGTAGGCCAGGCCGGAAACCAGCGGCAAGCCGGCGCGGACGGCCGGAGTCAGTAGTTTTTTAATAGCGCTCTGGCCATAGGCGCTTGCTCGCCTGCTGCCAACGACGGCCAGCATGTGTTTGGTTTTTAGCAGCTCGACATTGCCGCGGACATACAGCTGCAGCGGCGGGCTGTAAATATGCCGCAGCGCTGCTGGATAGCGCGCGTCGTCTTTGGGAATAACCACCATGTCAGTGGACATGTGCTTAGTGTACTAAAAAATAAAAGCCGCAGGGACTTTTGGTAAAGTATGCGGCGGGATGTTGTGGCGACTGTTTATTAGTCGTTGTTTACGGGTACAAGTCTGAGCCAGAGCTTGGAGACGAGCTCGAAGTTGAGATAGCCAACTAGGCCACCGACTGCCAAGCCAACTAGGGGATTGCCAGTCATGAAGCCAATCACGGTGCCGATGGCGGCATCGGTTCCGCAGAGCAGACGGAGGTCGCTATGGATCAAGATGAACAGGTTCTTGACTAGACTGATGATCAGCCTGACTAGATTGCAGAGGTTGCGGGGTAGCCAGTAGAAAAGGATTGTCAAAAGATTGAACTTTTTTAGTGCGGTGAAGCTCAACTTACGTCTCCCGGTCCTATCTCCTCCATGACAACAGAGCACCGATAAAAAACATAGTGTCACAGCGACGCCGTACACCACACTGGTTGCTTTGACTGCTTCATAGCTTGTGTGGGAGCTAAAAATCAGGTCAAGGCTTTGTATCGTGAGGAAAATGAAACTACACGCCGTGATAGCTGTTGAAAGCGTGCTGGCAAGATGCAGAGGAATTTCTTTTGCAATCGCGCCGGCTTCAGCGGATATGCTCCATTGGCAAGCGACACGGGTTTGCCGCCACGCGATTGGGATAGCTGCCAGCGCTCGTTTGAAGTCATAGGTTAGGTACCCAGTGAGTCCGCCGATGACAACGCCAATGAGCCACCAGTAGCCGGGCAGGGCCAGGGCAGTGGTTGAGCCAATAAAGGCTCCCAGGGAAGTCGCGATTAGGACACTGACAGTGTGCTTGTTCATGGTTTGTCTCCTGAATTGTGGGGGAACAATGAGTTTCGGAACCTGCAGCACTTCTGCAGCTTTTTACGCTACATTACGCTTTTTGTTTTGTCGAGGGGGTGAGCTTTTTCCAGCGCGCGGACGAGATTTTTTAACAGTTGGGGCGTCATGGCGGCGACGTCGAGGTACAGCATCTCGCCGCGGGCGGTCCAGATGCCGAGCGAGCTTAGGGCTGGTAAAAGTTGCGGTGGATTCTTGGCGGCAACCTCAAGGCGCACAAACGGCTCTTGGCTTGGTGGACTAATCGTTGTGCCGGCGATCGTCGTAATGCCAGCGCGGGCAGCGAGGTGCTGCAGTATAAGCAAGCGGTACAAATTTTTCGTCTCAGGCGGCAGCGGTCCGAATGCTTGCTCAAGTCGGCTGCGTGCTTTAGCGAGCTGCTCGGTGTTTCTGGCGCGGGCGAGCGTTTGATACACGCGGGCGCGCTCGGTTGAGTCGGCGATGTAGTGTGGAGGAATAAGCGCCGGCACCGGCAAGCGAATGTCGACGTCCTGATAATTCAGCGTGCTGTTTGAGCGCTCGGACGCGTCGCGGACCAGGTCGAGATACAGCTGCACTCCAACATTGTTGACTATCCCACTTTGCTCGGCGCCAAGCAGATTGCCGGCGCCGCGCAACTCTAAATCGCGCCGAGCGATCATCCAGCCCGAGCCGAGGCGGCTGGCTTCGGTGAGCGCAGCCAGGCGTTGTTTCTGCAGCTGGGTCAGCAGCCCTTGGTTGTAGAGGAAATAGGCAAAGCCCACGCGCTCGCGCCGGCCAATGCGCCCGCGCAACTGGTAGAGGTCGGCCAGGCCAAAGCGGGTAGCACCGGTGACGATGAGCGTGTTGGCGTTGGGAAGATCCAGGCCGTGTTCAATAATTGATGAGGCGACTAATACATCGAGCTCGCCGGCGTCGAACGCTTTAATGGTTTGGGCCAGCTCCCGGCTGGTCTGCTGGCCATGGGCAAAGGCAATGCTGAGCTGCGGCAGGAGTTGCCGGAGGCGCGCGGTGAGTGCGGGAATGGCGCGGACGCGCGGCGAGACGACATACACCTGCCCACCGCGGGCTTTCTCCTGCGCAATGGCGTTGGTGATGATGGCGTCATCATCCGGGCCGACGTGGGTGACGATGCTCTTGCGTCCGGGGGGCGGGGTAGAAATAACAGACAGCTGCTTGAGGTTGCTCAGTGCCATGGAGAGGGTGCGGGGAATGGGCGTAGCCGAGAGCGAGAGGATATCGAGAGAGGCGCGGATTTTTTTAAAATGCTCTTTGTGGCGAACACCGAAGCGCTGCTCTTCATCGATAATCACCAGGCCCAGCGCCGGCCAGGCGATGTCGCTGAGCAGCGCGTGGGTGCCAATGACTATCTGCAATTCTCCACGAGCAATCTTGGCTTTCACCTCCCGTGTTTCGCGCGGAGTGGCAAAGCGGGAGAGAACCCCGATATTTTCGGCCATATTGGGCAGGCGAGATCTAAATGAATCGAGGTGCTGTTGGACCAAAAGAGTAGTTGGCGCCAGCATGGCGACTTGTTTGTTGTTCTCGGCTACGTGGCGGGCGGCGCGGATGGCAATCTCAGTTTTGCCGAAGCCAACATCGCCCACGACGACGCGGTCCATGCTGTGGGGGCTTTGCAGATCGGCCTTTACTTCTTCCCAGACCTGCGCTTGATCAGCCGTGAGGGTGTGGGGGAACGTAGCGGACAGTTGTTCCTCGATGTTTGGGTCGATATTATAGGCGTGTCCTGCACTGGTCTTCCGGCGGCCGGCGATGCGCAGCAGCTCCCGCGCAAAGCGCAGCGCATCGCTTGCGGCTGCTTTTTTTGTTTTGGCCCAGGCGGCGTCGTGCAGGCGGTTAATGGCCGGGTGGCTGTCGCCTAGGTACGCGGTGACTTTGTGAGCGTATTCCACCGGTACCGCCAGGGTGTCGCCGGCCGCGTAGCGAAGCAGTAAATACTCGCGGGGGAAATCGGCGTAGGTTTTGGTTTGCAAGCCCTCAAACATGCCAATGCCGTGGTCGCTGTGCACGGCTGGCTTGCCGGGAGTTAAGGCTTGAATAAGCGTGAGGCCCTGCTCGTAGGCGATGGGGCGGGAAGAGGTGCGCGCGGGGAGCAGATGTTCTTCTGAGACAATGGTGTTTTCCCGGTTGCTGAGGCAGATGTTGGTGCTGGCTAACTCCGACTGACACCACGCCTGGGCCGTGAGCTGGTGATCGGCCAGGTACTGCTGGAGCCGCGTCTGATTTTGATACAGCACGAAGTATTGGCGCGCTGGCGGATGCGGGGTGTTGGGCCGGCACTCGACCAAAGGAAATGGATACAGCGAATCAAGTGCATCGGTAATAATCGTGTGCGGCGAGATGAGCTCCGTAAGCCGGCTGGGTTGAAACAACATACTGTCGGCCAGGAGCTGTGCCCACGGTGTGGTGGTTTCAGGCAATGACACGGGCGGCAGCGTGAGCGAGGTGAGCGGGTGCGGCCGGGTGTCGCTGTGTACTATGCGCTCAATGGTATTACGCCAGAGCGTAAGCGTGTAACGATGTGGCAAGACAGGATGCGCGATGACAATATTTTCACCGCGGACGACGAAGCTGCCTGGCTCCAGCTCGCCGCGATGCCGGGTGTAGCCGAGGCGTGTGAGGTGCTTGATAAGATGGTGGAGGGTGCACTGCTCGCCCAAGGCGAGCGCAAGCTGGGCTTCGCGATACAGTGACGGGTCAGGCAGCGGTGTGGCGAGGGCAGCGTCGGTGATCACGAAGCCGCTGTGGTTGTCGCCCGCGAGCAGCAGATGCACCGCGCGACTCAGGTCGGTGACAATGTGCCCGGCCTGTTCTTGTGGCGTCAGCGGCCCGTTTATTAGGTGCCAATTATAACTGACATTTTTCAGTTTGCTCCAGGTGCACAGTGAAGTGTGAAAACGATACGCCGCCTGGGGGTTTTCGTCGAGTATAATAATCTTACTTTTTTCTTTTTCTGGCCACCAAGCGGCTGCTAAGGCCAGCTGCAGCGGTGATAGGGTGAGAGGCAATTGGGCAGATACCTGAAGCTTTTCCTGCACCGTGACGAACCACGGCGTGAGCGCGCCGTCGATAAATGCCACTAAATTTTGACAGACGTTATTTACGCCGTTGGTTGACATGTGGGCATAATTCCTACTATGATCCGAAGTCCTATTTTATGATATTCGAATCGGAACTCAAACGGTTAGGCCTGAAAGATAAAGAGGCGGCGGTGTACGTAACGTGTTTACAGCTGGGGGCCTCGCCTGTCCAGCAAATTGCCCGTAAAGCTGAGGTGGTGCGGGCGACGACGTACGTGGTGTTGGAGTCGCTGATGGCGAGCGGACTGGTAACGAAATACAAAGAGGGCAAGAAAACGCTGTTCGTGGCCGAACCGCCGCAGATGTTGATGCGCCTCTTGGAAAAGCAACGGGAAAATATCGACGAAAAACAGCATGACTTGGAGGCACTGTTGCCTGAGTTGCAGGTGGTTATGAAGTCGGCGAAAGGCCGCCCGACCGTGCGTTACTTTGATGGACCAGAGGGATTGCGGGCAATTCGTCGCGAAATGCTGATGTACAGTCAACCCGGTGATACGTGGTATAGCTTTACGCCCTATGATCACCTCAACGCGGTCCTGGGTCGCGATGAAGAAGCGTACTCTAAACAATGTATTGCGAAAGGGATACGCCACAAAGCGATTTTCTCAACCCGTTCGCTGGCGTTGCGAGAAAAAATGCGCTCCCGATTTGATGATCCGTATGCGGAGCGTCGGTACGTTTCCTCCGACCTTTTTCCGAGTCCAAGTGGCATGACAATCTTTCGGGATCGGATTGCTATCGGATCTTTCATTGGTAAGGTTGGCGGCGTCGTTGTCGAGAGTGCGGAGATGGCTGATATGATGCGTCGCTTGTTCGAACTGGCCTGGAATGGCGCCGAGATCATAGATGTGCCCAGCAAGGTGCGTAGCCGTGTTCGTGCCAACAGCCGTTGACATTCTGGTATAGTTTCCTATACTAGTGCTCAGTAAGGATACTTGTACTTTTCACACGGAGGTTTTCTTTTTTGCACCCTAGATGGAGCGAAAGGGTTGGAGGTATGAGAAAATGCGTGGAGGTTGATCTTTCTCGGTACCTCACAGACTCACGTGTTAGGGGAACGGTATGTTCGTTCATGGATGCAAAGGAACTGAGGCGTGTAGTCCCAGCGGTTTTTTGAAAATCGCGCCTGCCCATCGAGCTTCTGCGTTTCACTCATTGATTTAATATTCATAATGACTTGGTGAATACATAGTAACGCAGAGCTCTTTGGGCCTTTTTGTTGCACTTTGCTCTTGTATTTGTTAAGTTATTTTTGCTTGATTGCAGTTGTTCGTTGAGTATTTTTCCCAGACGTGAGCCTGTGAGTAGATGACTGGACGTTGTCTATTCTCAGTTCCAGCCCGGTGGCCCCCTTACGAATATTCAATTTTTCGAGGTGGTGTCACCGGGTCTTTTTATTGACTTGTTGGCGCCCTTTCACTATGTTCAAAGGCGCCCTTATTACCCCACGTGGCGAGTTGGTACTTGCGAGCAACCCCTCCAACGCTCAATAGTGTCGCTCGTCGGTGGGGTAATGAGGGAGCTTTTAAAGTAAAATTTAAAAAGAAGCGTTTAAAAAAGTCTTTATTTCAGCCATGATTTGCGGCGTTACCTGCTTAATCATTTCTTCTTCTGTGGGGCTGAAGGTGCTCAGAACAAAATCTCGCTTCTCGCCTCGCACGGGGCCGATGCCGAGGAGCAAGCGCGGGATGTCTTGTGTGCCGAGCGAGTGTTGAATCGATTTAACACCGTTGTGACCGCGGGCACTCCCCGCTTTTTTTAGCTTCACTGCACCGAGCGGCAGCTCAAGCTCGTCGTGCATGATGAGGATGTGTTCGAGGGGAAGTGCTTGCCAGAGGCGGCTGAGGCGCTTTTTAACGTAGGCGCGCACGGCGAGCCCCGAGTCGTTCATGAATGTGAGTGGAAACAGACAGCTGACACGTGTATCTTCCAGTGTTATCTGCGCGAGACTAGCGTGCAGGTGATTCGCCGTGTGCCAGTCTTTTATGTCGTTTGCTTCGTCTTTTGCTTGGTTAAACCAGGCGCGCAGCAGGCGAATGCCCAGGTTGTGCCGGGTGGCCGCGTACTGCTCGCCGGGGTTTCCCAAGCCAACCAGCAGAAAATGGTTCATCAATTGTCTGCGTCGTTGCCGAGAATGATGAGGACGTCGGCGTTGGTCGACGTTTCGCCAGCGGGGATGCCCGTTTGAACGGCGACGCTAAACTGTTCAGCAAGTTTTTTGGCGGCGTCTTCGCGTGTCTGATTAATGAGAAATACACTCGTCTGGGTCAGATTGCGCGTGGCAGCATTGCCAATAGAACTTACCTCAAAGCCACTCTCTTCGAGCTGGTCGCGGTAGCGGGCAGCGAGGCCGGTTACTGCGGTGCCATTGCGAATTTCTATGACTGCGACTGCTGGTGTGGGGGTGGGGGTCGGTCCGCCAGCCGGCGGAGGCGTGGCCGGGGGAGTGCTACTGTCCGGAACAGTCGGCGTCGCAAAAATGTTTTGTGCCACCTGCTGGATTTCGCCCCAGTTGCCGGTACGTGGGCGTAGGACGGAGGCT
>DATDVI010000005.1:0-8550 GCA_035290125.1 Candidatus Anderseniibacteriota bacterium | reverse complement strand
CGCCGAACCAGCCGCCACGGCGGCCTGCACGCCGACGACCGAATCTTCGAAAACAAGCTGCTCATGCGAATCAATCCCGAGCCGCCGCGCTGTTTCCAGAAACACATCTGGCGCAGGCTTAATATGCGCTACATCCTCCGCAAAAACACACTGCTCAAGAGAAAATTTCTCGCTGAGGCCGGATTGATCAAGCAGTATAAGAGCACTTTCTCTCCTGGTCAGTGAGCCAATCGCCATCGGAATTCCTGCCGCCTGCAGCTGCCGAAAAACCGTTGTCCAGCTTTCCCGTGGCGCAATGGCACCCTGCCTGCGAACCGCTTCCCAAAACAATGCTTTCTTCTCCGCCAGCAAAACGTCAACGCTCTGCTGGGTTCGCTCGGCTAACTCCTGCGCAACAAGACGGTCACCGACACCAAGAAAACGAGGGACAACATCAAAGTTCTCTAGTCCGTATCGCGCACCCAACACACGCCAGTTGCGGCGATGGCATTCTTCAAAATCAACAACCGTTCCCTCCAGATCAAACGCAACCCCTACAACCGACATCAATGCTTCTCGAGCCACGTGGCCGCATCGAGCAAATCCGCAGCCATATAGTCGGCTGTTACATCATGCTCGCCATCCGCTAAGCCTTTACCCGTCTTCACGCCAATTTTAACGCAGCTAAAATCAGCTCCCGCGGCCAGGTCGGCCGTTTTGTCGCCAATCACTACGGACTGAGATAAATCCAAATCCAGCTCCTCGCGCGCTCGCTCCACCAGCACTACCTTGGGATTCTTGCCATCTTCTGTTTTGCTGTGCGTGGCGAAGTAAATTTTATCGATCGTGATCCCGTAGGGCTTGAGCGCCTTAAACATCGCCCGGTTCACCGCAAAGAAGTCTTCTTTCGTAAAGTAGCCGATGCCAATCCCCGCCTGTAAGGAGACGATCACAATCCTATAGCCCAGCTCCTGAAACTTCTGGAGCCCCTCGCCAACGTTGGGCAGCAGCTCAAACTTCTCTGGCTCATGGAGGTATTCGATGTCCTTGTTAATCGTTCCGTCCCGGTCAACCAGAATTGCTTTCTGCCGGTCGCGCTTTTCAGTAACTGACTTGATAGACTCATCCACGTCATTTTCCCCCTCACCCGCCGAAGCCCCGCCTCTGGCGGGGGCGTAGGCGGGGCCATAAATCTTGGCGATTTTCTTGACTAAGTTCGTCGTCGACATCCCCTCCTTCATCGGCAGCAGCAGAATATCACCGCCGTACTTTTTCACCACATCCCCGCTGGTCAGCTGCTCCGGCGTGTAGTCGCCTGCTTTAATGTAGAGCGACGGTTTAATGGTCTCAATGTTTGCTCGGTTGCGCCGCTCGTTGAACGTAAACACAAAGTCTACGCTCTCGAGTGCCGCTATCATTTTAACGCGCGCATCTTCCGGCACCAGCGGCCGATCCGGCCCTTTGTATGACCGGACCGATTCATCGGTATTCACCGCCACGATGAGTACATCACTGTGTCTTTTTGCTTCTTCTAAATACGCCGCGTGCCCGGCATGCAGTAAGTCAAAACTACCCGAGGTGAACCCAACAATTTTCCCGGCCTCTCGCCAGGCAGCCACTTGCGGAGCCAGTGTTTCGCGACTCGTGATTTTTTCAGCAATTGATCTCATCTCACAAAAATTATAGTACCTGGGCAGCAAAATCCTCAAGCGAGGCGACAATCAAATCCGGTGGCACCGTCAGCATCTCCGGCTGCCAGTAGCCACTGGTAATGAGCGCCGTTTGCGCCCCAATCGCCTGCCCGAAAGTCACGTCTCTCTCTTTATCGCCAATCATCCAGCTATGTACATAATCAATCTCGCCCAGCTGCTGCTCGATCTGCTTCCCCATACCGGCCGCGGGCTTGCGGCAATCACAGTGAAGATCCGGATCATGCGGGCAAAAGGCCAGGGCATCTATTTCCACACCGAATTCGCGGAGTGCCTTTTTCATGTGCTCGTGCAGCCGCTGCATATCTGCCAGCGTATAGTACCCGCGCCCAATGCCCGATTGATTCGTGACGATAGCTAGTTTATATCCCGCTTGCTGTAGTTTTTTGAGCGCCGCTGGCGCCTGCGCAATAAATTCCCAATCGTCGATTTTATACACGTAGCGGTGATCGACGTTTATTGTGCCATCTCGGTCAAGAAAAATAACCTTGTTCATTTATACCGGTGCATCAACATGCTGCGCAGTTCATCCGGAGAAGCAGCCGCCGTGCCCACCCGGCCAACGACGATTGCCGCCGCCGCATTGGCGACGCGCGCCGCCTCGGCCGCACTCGCGCCCGCCAAGCGAGCCAGCAGCAACGTCACAATCGCCGTGTCGCCTGCGCCAGACACATCGTACACTTTGACGACGTGTTCTTGTGGCACATGCTCATTGGTCGCCTCATCGCACACCTGCATGCCATCAGGCCCTAACGTCACGCACACCGTCCCTTGCATCATCTCGCGCAAACGCGCCGCTAATTCTTGTGGAGAAATGGGATCCGACACCGCATCAAGGCCCAGAAATTCATGGGCTTCTTTCCGATTGGGGCTAACGACGGCTGCACCAATGAAGAGCGGCGCGTGCGACGGCTTCAAATCCGCCGCCACGGGGATCCCGCGCTCGCGGGCAATGACCATAATTGCCTCGGCCACATTCTTTGTGATCACGCCTTTGTTGTAGTCCGAAACCAGAATACCCTCGGCTCCGGCTGCCGCCGCCTCGCGAATCGCCGCGATCACTTGCCCCTCCAGCGCGGGCTCGATGTCGCGCTTCTCTTCATGGTCTACCCGCAACAGCTGCTGGCTACCCTCCATTAAATTGCTGCCGCCCAATACTTCGGATTCCCGAATTTTAGCCAGAAAACGTGTTTTGTAAATCGTCGGCCGCGTCGTGCTATGAATAAACCGAGCTTCATACCCCTCTTGGGCAGCTGTTTTTTCGAGCAGCTCGCCCATGGCGTCGCGCCCAATCACGCTGACTAACAACGTTTTCGCACCTAGGCGCGCCGCATTCTTTGCCGCATTCCCCGCACCACCCGTCACCACCTGTTCCTGGTGCGCGTGCAGCACCGGCACCGGTGCCTCCGGGTTCACCCGATCAACAGTACCGGCCACATACTGGTCGAGCATCACATCGCCCACTACTAAAATTTTCTTGCCGGAAAAACTGCCAACAATTTCTTCGATGCGATCCATCCCTAAGCGGCGCTGCTTAGTCTCCGGCTCAAACGATTCACAAATTAAGTGAATCGCGTGTAAGTCCAGCTCCTGAATGCGGCTCGTGGCTTTCGCGGGAGAAATCACGGCGACATCAGCCATGTCTTTGAGCACCCCGCTGGGGCCGGTAAAGGTCACCACCGACATGTCACGCTCTGTGGCCGCCTGCGCCGCGCTGATAATATTCTGCGAAGAGCCGGAGGTTGAAAATGCCATGAACATATCGCCGCGTTGCCCCAGCGCTTCGATCTGCCGCTTGAACACGTTCTCGTAGCCATAGTCGTTGCCAATCACGGTGAGCACCGCGCTGTCGGCCGTGAGCGCAATCACAGGGTACGCCGGGCGATCCGACTCATACCGGCCAACCATTTCATCCGATAAATGCTGCGCCAGCGTCGCCGACCCCCCATTGCCAGCCACGTACACCCGCCCGCCCCGGGCAAAGGTTTCTTTCAGTTTTTGCACCACGGCATCCACCTGTGTATACCACGGCTCCAGGTGCTCCATGGCCGCCCGCAGCTCCTGCGAGTGGTTTCGGCTGTTCTCATTCATACCCCCGGAAACTATCCTCAAATAGCTTTCTTGTCAAGCTGCAACGAATCCAGGTAATCGCGCAGTGCACACTGCCACTCAGGCAGCTGGGGGCCCCTCGTATTGCGCAATATGCTCTGTCGCGGCCGCTTGGCCGGCAGCGGATATTCTGCTGAGGGAATCGGCTTCACAGCTGTATCCAACCCTGCCTGCTGGAATATCTCTCGCGCAAATTCATACCAGCTTGTCTCGCCGGCGTTTACCGCGTGATACACACCGGGCTCATGCGCATCAACCAGCATACGGGTCGCGTCCGCTAAGTCGACCGTATACGTTGGGCTACCGCGCTGGTCATCGACAACTTTTAATTCCGGTTTCTCCCGCCCCAGCCGCAGTATGGTGTCGACAAAGTTTTTGCCGCCGGCGCCATACAGCCAGGCCGTGCGAATCAAGTAGTAATCAGGCTTAATTTCTGCCAGTGCGCGCTCGCCCGCTAGCTTCGATTCGCCGTACGCATTAACTGGCGCATCGGGCACATCATCTTCGGCGTACCCCTCTTCCCGCTCTCCGGAGAAAACATAATCGGTACTGTAATGAACCATTTTCGCGCCAACCTCTTTTGCCGCCTGCGCCACATTGCGCACGCCAACTTCATTGACAGCAAACGCGCTCTCGCGCTCCGTCTCCGCGCCATCAACATTGGTATACGCCGCGGCGTTAATAATTAAATGCGGACGCAGCGCCGAAACTTTCTCCTGCACCTGCTTAGCGTCCGTAATATCCAACTCCTCTTTGTCCCAGCCAATAGTGTCTAAGTCATCAAAAGCCCCAACCAGCTGCCGGCCAAGCATCCCCCGCGATCCCAGAATTAACACTCGCATAGCCCCTAGCCTACCCTCCTTGACAAAATCAATCAAGAGGTTTATAGAAGATACACGAAACGCAACTTGTCACTCCTTTTACCGGAGAGTTAAAAAAATGAATACGCTATCAAAAACTGAGTTGCTTGAACAAAAGCGCCTGGCAGTCCTGGCCGATTTGGAACAGTGGGCGAAAACTCACAAAATCCTCAACCCCGGAGACTGCCTGGAACTTAAGATTAAAATTGTAGTAAGCAAGACAGTAAAAGTAGAGATAGTAGATGAGCGCACAACACGTTACGGTGAACGACTTGAAAGAGACCTCACCACCGACGAGCTGAAAGAAATAGCAGGATTATTCTCTCGATATGGAATGCCTAAAGTAATTACCAGGCTTCTCGTGCATCGCCATAATAAACCACAAGCTGCTGATGCAATCACAGAGGTGCTACCACGCGGCATACGAATGACCACTACCATAGCAGCGACATTGAATAGGGCGCTTAAGAATAGAAATGTGCCGTACCGTTTTGAACGAACCGAGGCAACCACATTTGATGGTAATTACCGGGGCAGCTACCGCTTCTTTCGACTAGCCGAGCCGGAATGATCCCATCGGGCTTCAGTTTCCACACTGCGGCCCTCTTTTTTACCTTATTTTCACATCGACGCGTCAACGCGTCGATGTGTCACGCAGCAGCAATTTCGAAGACTTGAGCGCTACTTCAGCAGCGCGTTCCAGTCGGCGGCGAATTTTGTGAGGCCCGCATCCGTTAAATCGTGCTGCAAATTATACTTATGCCAATCGTTCCCCAGCGCAATCTTTTCGTACGGAATTGGCACACCATCGAATGAATAGTCGAAATACGCATCCGGCAGCCGAAAGCCGCCCTCGGCCCATGGTTTAAATGCTTTCTCAAAGGGCAACGTCATAGCGGGCGTCCGGAGCTGCAGCGCAGCCAAAATATGCTCGACACTGCGCACGCTGGCCGTCAGCACCTGCACATGCCCATCGCTCTCCTCAAACATCCGCATCAGGTTCGCAATCAAATCCATGCCGTTTTCTCCCCGGTCATCTAAGCGGCCAATAAAGGGTGAAACAAACACCGGCTGTGCACTGTCCACCGTTGCGGCATACACCGCCGCCGCTTGCTGCTGCGAGAAGCACAGTGTCAGGTTGAGGCGCATCTCGCGCTTCAGCTGCTCAGCCGCCAGCAGCCCTTGTTCAGTCGTGGGCAGTTTCACCACAGCCGAGTCAATCCACCCAGCCATTTCCCGAGCCTGCGCAATCATCTCCTCGGCCGAGGTGGCCGCATCGGCGTACACCTCGATCGAAATATCGCCCTTTGCACTGAGCTCTATTGCCTGCACAATCTCGCGATATTTCCCCATGAGTTCAGTGCGCGTGAGTTTCTCGCCTCGCTCAATGCGTGCGGCGATATCGGGATTGCGCGCAACCAGCGTCGGGTTCGTCGTCTGCCCATCAAGTCCAACGTAGCCAGCCTCACGCAACAACCGCGTTGCCAGAGCCGTCTCCGCCGGATCCCCGCCGTCGATAAATAACTTGGTTGGCGTCAGTCGTTGCATATGCCTACTCACTACAACCTACTCACTTATTAAGCAATTCTCGCGCCGCTCGCGCTATTCCCTCGGCATCAATGCCCAGCTTGGCGATCAGTTCAGCGTATTTTCCAGACTCGCCAAACTGCCGCACGCCCACGCGCCGCAGCGGCACTGGATGGTGCTCGCTCAGCGCTTCCGCCACGGCCGAGCCCAAGCCCCCGTTAATACTGTGATCCTCGGCCGTCACCACGCGCCCCGTTTTGGCGGCCGACGCCACAATCGTTTCAACATTGAGTGGCGCGATCGTCTGTACACTCAGTACTTCTGCCCGAATATTCTCTGCTGCCAGCTTCTCAGCCGCCTCGAGCGCAAACGCCACGTGTGGCCCCGTACCAATCAGCGTTATATCGCTACCCTCGCGCACAACGTACGCTTTGCCAATCTCAAAGGCAGATGAAATTTGAGGAGTGGGCTCGCGGTACAAGCGCAAGTACACCGGCCCCTCGGCTATTGCCACCGCCGGCACCGCCAGTCGCATAGCCGCTGCATCAGCGGGATACACAATCGTCATGTTCGGCAGCGCTCGCATGTAGGCAATATCCTCAAGTGCGTGCGCGCTGCCGCCATCGAGCGCATTGCTAACACCCCCGTGGGAGCCAACAAGAACCGCATGCAAATCATTTTGGCCTACTTGCAGCCGGATGTGATCAAACGCGCGCGTCATAAACACGCCAAATGTTCCAGCAAACGGCACGTAGCCACCAAGTGCGAACCCCGCCGCCATGCCCGCCATGTTGGCCTCCGCTACGCCAACGTCAAAAAATCGCTCCGGCATTTGCTCACGAATATCCAGCAGGCGTAAACTTTCACCCAAGTCGGCCGTCAGCGCAACAACCCGCTCGTTCTCTTTCATGAGGTCAAACAGCGCTTCGCCAAACGCCTGGCGAGTAGCAACGAGCTCACTCATGCTAATTCGTTCTTAGCCGTTTCATATTGCTCGGCCGAAATTGCCCCCGCGTGCCAGTGGGTGCTGCCTTCCATAAATGATACGCCCTTGCCGCGAATGGTATGCGAAATAATCGCGAGCGGCCTCGTGACCTGCTCAAGTGCAGGCAGGATCTCAGAAAAATTATGGCCGTCAATCTCCTGCACCTCCCAGTTAAATGCCCGGTACTTTTCTGCCAGTGGATCCAAGCTAGGCATAACATCAGCCGTTGCCCCATCGATCTGAAACTGATTTTTATCAATAATCGCAGTCAGGTTATCAAGCCCTGATTTGCCGGCATACATGACCGCTTCCCACGTTGACCCTTCTTCCTGTTCGCCGTCGGACATCATAACGTACACGTGGTTTTTTCTGCCCTGTAGTTTGAGCGCGTGAGCCAGCCCCAGGCCAACCGATAGCCCCTGCCCCAAGCTGCCGGATGAAATCTCCACACCAGGCAGCGAGCCGCGATGCGGGTGGCCCTGTGCACCAGCTCCCAACTGTCGCAGTTTCTGTAATTCTGCTGCATCAAAGTAACCCGCCTCTGCCAGCACAACGTACAGTGCCGGACAGGCGTGGCCATTGCTCAGCAAAAAATAGTCCCGATCTTCCCAATCCGGTCGTTGAGGATCATATTTTAATATCTCGCCGTAATATAAAGCCACCAGCATTTCCATCGTTGACAAAGCGCTGCCCGGGTGCCCCGACTGAGCAGCGTACAGCGCGTCAATAACTTCACGCCTGAGCTGAATAACTTTTTCGGCTAAATCCTGGGACTTCATAGCCTCATCAATATTCGGCGGCCGCGAGTTGCCCAAACGCCGCGTCGCGCGGAGCGAGAAATGGATCCGCAATCGGCCAGACAATGCCAATATCCGGATCATTCCAGATAATGCCCCGCTCCCTGGCAGGCGCATACTCCGCCGTGCAGTAGTACACAACCTCCGCCTGCTCAGAAGTCACACAAAACCCGTGCGCGAAGCCTGGCGGAATATAGAGCATTGTACCCTCACGCGCCGTCAGCATTTTACCCACCCACTGTCCATACCGTAATGAAGTGCGACGAATATCGACCGCTACATCAAATACTTCACCCACTACCACACGAATCAGCTTGCCCTGTGCCGCCGGCGTCAGCTGATAGTGGAGCCCACGCAGAACATGCTGCCAACTCACTGATCGATTGACCTGCACAAATTCCTCGGCAATACCCGCCGCAGCAAAAGCAGACTTCTTATATATCTCGGCAAACGCGCCTCGTTCATCGCTAAAAATCTTTGGCCGCACCGCAATAACATCGGTAATGGCAAGCGGGTCAAATTCAAATGGCATACCACGTACTATACTAAATTTTTCGCTGTTGCCGCAGCAGAAATTCGTCGAG
>DATDVI010000004.1:0-11709 GCA_035290125.1 Candidatus Anderseniibacteriota bacterium | reverse complement strand
ACAGAATAATATACGAACAGTCCCAGAGCACCAATCGGCCTGCTAAAAACCCAAAGAGCCGTCAATGCCCCCCTGCCACCGCTCTTACAAATAATCTTTACCTTATTGTTGATTACGGCATGCTGGGGGTATGTCCGTACTAGGAAAACTCGGTGCGGGAGTAATAATGAAGCTTTTCGGCTTCTCCATCCCCGCCATTATCATTATCTTGGTCATCTGGTCGATGCTTGACTGATTACTGCGCAGCTATTTCCACCATCTTCTCCCGGCTGGTTTTGCCGAACACGATCCGCACGCGGGATGGCGGCACATCGAAGTATTCGGCGAGGAGCTTAATCACTGCCTCGTTCGCCTTGCCGCCCACCGGCTTGGCCGTGACACGAACTTTATAATATCCCTCCCGAATCTCTTCCACCGCCTCCTGCCGGGCATTGGCCGTTACTTTCACCGTGATCTTCATCCCTATTGACATGATAAGTGTGTGCAAGTATACTATTGACATTACGACGAAAAAGGTTCCGAACGGCTAACTCCCTAAGGAGCCTTTTTATTTCTACTTTCCGACGCGTACCGGGCTCATCAAGTTCGGGGGCTTGTTCATAGGTCTATGCGTTGATCGTTAATGACTCCGGCGTCCGAATCGTCCCTCCGTTCACATCATTAATATACCATCCACAAACAATCTTTACGCGGCCAATATCCGCGGCATGCTAGAGACATGTCTGTTTTAGGAAAACTTGGCGCTGGAGTAGTCATGCTATTCCTCGGCCTCTCCATCCCCGCCATCATTATTATCCTGCTCATCTGGTCAATGCTCGACTGACGTGGCACCAGCCGGCAAATCGTAAGTAAAAAAATTAAGGCAAAAGATTTTTGGAGTGAGTCGATGTAGAAAGGTGAACGGTGAAAGTGAATCTTTTGCCCTATAGAGAACTATATTGTTGGGTTGGTTATTGTGTTGTGTAAAGAAGAGGCGTTTCCGAGGTTGGCTACACTATACCTGCCAGCAAGAATCACGCAAGGGCATTTTGGTGCCATTTTAATAGTCTACAGGGGATAAGTCCATTAAACCGCTCAAGAAAGACGATAAAATGCACAGAGACAAGCTGAGCGAAGTCGAAGCTGACCCGCTTGGGTCAAGTTGAGCTACGTCGAAACTTGACAAAATCTCGAGCGCCGCTGGCAAACGTCGTCAAATCAATTTCCGCCTCTCTCACGCCGCTAGAATAGAGTTATCCACAGGACACCAAAAAGTCCGTGGTATAATAAAAAGAACATCACCGAGCCGCCTATGGGCGGTTTATTGTTTTCACACCTCACCCCTTAAAAAAAATCCCGCCGAGTGGGATGAAAACGACGGGAGCAAGCTGCGCTTGAGTGCTTGAAAGCCTTTGGAGGATCAAAGCGACCGTGGCAAAATCTTGGCGATGGCCTCGGTGCCGGACGCATGAACTGCATCCTGCAGCAGATCTCTCATCTCCCCTCGCTTCAGCCATCCGGTCAGGTCAACACCATTTTTCATGAGACAGTATCGCTCGACAGGCGACGATCGGGTACGCTCCACCGCAAAATTTTTGTTCAAGAAAACGCCAAAAACTTGACTGAGTACTCGTGGATGAAGATCAGCCATGACATCACCTCTAACGTAAAAGGAAAGAACGGAAAATACCGGCCTTTTAAGCCTACACCCGTGTAGCGCTTAGGCAAGCGTCGGTTGCTTCGCTAGGTATTGCTTGTTCAGGTAAAACGTTCCGTAGCCAATGCCGATGAGCGCCAATCCCGCCAGCACCAGGGCCAGCGGCCAGCCTAACGTGTCTTTAAAATACTCCGCGGTGATCTTGAGAATATAGGCCATGAGAAAAATCGACCCGAACGTCAGAAACGCCTTGCTGCGCATCGGGATGCTTAAAAAGATCGTTCCCAGCGCCAGCCCCGGAAAAATAGTTTCCCAGAAAATATTCTGATTGGGCGACCAGCCGCCCAGTGCCAGCGCCGCCCCCAGCAACGCGGCCGCTCCCACGCTGTACAGCCACGGCGTCAACAGCCGCTGCCGCCCCGGCGCAAAGCTGTAGCCAATCAGAACATACGAAAGCCCGGTCACGAAGAACCGGTACTGGTAGTATTCATCCCAATCAAGCGCCGGCGCCTCACCCACCAGCCAGCTGGTAATGCTGAAAAAAAGCCAGGTGCCGAAGATGATGCAAAAGACCGTAAAAATTGCCTGCCGCAGCTGCCACCACGCCAAGCCAAACGTGAGCAGGAGAATGCCCGACATCGCACTCTGTGTCCGGTAACTTTCGACCTCAAGACCAGCCTCATACCAGGCCACTGCTAAACCGAGCGGCGCCGTGAGGCCCGCGATCAGGTAAAACGCCTGCGCCACGCGCCCGAGCTTGGGGTAGTGCGTCAGCAGAATCCCAATCACCAACGCCGCCGCTGCGCTGCCCAGCGTCGCCAGCACCCGCGCGGCTGCATTCAACTGATCCCAGTTCTGGTATACCAGCACCGCCAGCCCGATAAACACGATCGCTCCGCCCACGTAGTACAAAACTTCTGCCACGCTGATCCTGGCATGCGTCGCCCGCGCCGGCACACCAGCCCCGCGCCGAAACGCATCGACAACCTCCGCCTCACCCACCGCTCCCTGCCCGGCGAGCGAGGTAATGTCAGAGAACAGTTGTTCTTTCGTCACCATTGGCGTTATTCAATAACCCAGCCAATAAAAGTAAACCCGTCCGCAAAGGTACTCGAGCCGGTTTTCACGTTGAGCTCGCGACTGACGCTGTGTCCGCGCAGGTAGTACGTATCATAATCTCCGCCGTCGTCAAAAAACGGGAAGCCGCCACTGGCACTCCCGCGGACAAGCTCAAATCCATCTGGTGATTCCTTCTCGGCCTCCAGGTGCAGCGCTCCTGCTTCATCTGCCGTAAGTTCCCGGCTCGTGTTCGTTGCAGCATCATGTACATAAAACCGGGGCTCCTGCCGTTCGTCGGGCCGCCACAACGGATACGCCAACCCCAGCGTATTCTGCGCCAGTTCGCGACTCTGCCGCGTGAGCCGACCGCCTGAGACAACATACGTATGCTCAATATACTTGCTCTCCTCCGGCACCACGTAGGCCGGGTAGCTGCCCACTGCGTAAAGAAAATCATATTGCGGCGCAGGCGCCCACAGGCGCGGCAGGTAAATGGCTCCCGCGACCAAAACAATCATCAGCACCGGTATCGCCAGCGCTACAACTAAGGACAGGTTGTGTTTAATGTCCATAACCTTAAGCTTAAGAGTACCCTATGACTACTCGTATCCGCCAGCGCTACGCTATTATCATTGGCGCCGCTCTAACCTTATCGGTACTGATCATCGGCCTCTCGCTGTACGGCGCTGGCCAACTGAATCCTGCCCCGGCTGCGAGCGACAAGCTCGCCGTCGCCGCCACCATCTTTCCCCTGGCCGATATCGCCCGGAACATCGGCGGCGACTATGTTAACGTTACGCTCATCATTCCGCCCGGTGCGAGTGAACACGCGAGCGACCTTTCCCCCAGGCAGCTGCAAAGCCTGGCGCAAGCCCAAGCTATTTTTCAAATTGGGCACGGCCTTGACACTGCGTTAACCGCTCGCATTGCCGCCGCCACGAAAACTGCAGAGCTCGTCACCGTCGACCGCGGCATCTCCCTTGGGGAATTTTCTCTCTCCGGCGAGGATGAACACGATCACGATTCCGGCATCGATCCGCACTACTGGCTCACGGTGCCAAACGCGAAGCTCATCGCGCAGACCATCTCACAAACACTGCAGGAGCTCGATCCGGCGAATGCTACTCACTACAAACTACAAACTACAAACTATCTTGCAGAGCTCGATGCTCTCGAGCAAGAATTACAAACACTGGCCCGCGCTGCCTCCACCAAAGAATTTATCGCCATGCACAACGCCTGGTCATATTTGGCCGATCACTACGGACTGCAGTTGGTCGGAACGTATGAACCAACTGAAGGCCGGCAGCCCTCGCTGCAAGATATCCAAGTCCTACAAAAATTAATCGCACAACACAGCATCAAAACTTTCTATGCCGAACCGCAGAAACAGTCGGCCGGCGCCACCCGGCTGCTCGCCCAAGACCTCGGTTTAACCATACAAGTTCTCGATCCCGTGGGCGGCCTACCACCGTACGACAGCTACATCACCCTCATGCGAGAGAACCTGCGCGCGCTCGCTGCCGCCGACTAGTTCCTCCGCTTGCGTTCATGCTTCTTAAGCTGCGCCTTGCGCAGCCGCAGATGCTTGGGCGTCACTTCCAGCAGTTCATCGTCGCCCAGATACTCAATCGCTTCTTCCAAACTTAACTGCTTGTGTTGGTGCAAGCCTTCCGCCACACCCTCTCCGGCTGAGCGGACATTAGTCAGTTTTTTCTCTTTGCACACGTTAACGTCGATATCTTCCGCCCGGGAGCTTTGCCCCACGACCATTCCTTCATACACCTCGGTCCCCGGCGCGATAAATAACTTGCCGCGCCCCTGGGCGGCTAGCAAGCCATAATGCGAGGCCACGCCCGACTCGTGGGCTACCAGTGAACCGCGCGGACCGGCCGGCCAGTCACCCAAGTATGGCTTATAGCCGTGGAAGAGCGTGCTAATAATTCCCTCGCCGCGCGTATCCGTCAAAAATTCTGATCGGTAGCCAATCAATCCGCGCGTTGGCACCAGCCAGTGCAAACGCGCGAGGCCGCTTTCAACAACCATATCTTTCATCTCGGCCTTGCGCCGGCCCATTTTTTCGATCACCGCCCCCGCCGCCGCCTCCGGACATTCAATAAATACGTCTTCCCAGGGCTCCGTTTTTTTACCGGCCTCCTCGCGGAAAATAACTTCTGGTTTGCCCACCTGAAGCTCGTACCCCTCCCGCAGCATTTTTTCTATTAAAATAGACAGGTGCAGCTCCCCCCGGCCGAAAACCGTCCAGGCCGAGTCGCTGCTGCCAATTACTTCAACTTTGAGTGCGACGTCATTGAGCGTCTCGCGCTCTAAGCGTTCCTTCAGGTGCCGCGACGTCGAGAAGTCCCCTTCAGTACCAGCCAGCGGCGACGTGTTCACCGCAAATTTCATTTTTACCGTCGGTTCATCCACATGAATCGGCGGCAGCTGCACCGGCTGCTCGGCATCCGCAATCGTCTCCCCAATTTTTACCGGTTCGATGCCGGCCACGGCCACGATATCGCCGGCCGTCGCCTCGGCTGCTTCCACCCGCTGCAAGCCTTCAAAAGTCATCACAGCCGTGAGCTTAGCTGCCACCATGCTGCCGTCGGCCAAGATGCGCATCACGCTCTGCCCCGAGACCAAACGACCGCTCAGCAGCGGCCCAATCGCAATTTGGCCCTTAAAGTCATCATACACGACACTTACTACTTGCAGTTGCATCGGGCGATCGAACGTCTTCGGTGCCGGTACGTGTTCAATAATCGCTTCAAACACCGGCGCAATGTTGGTCATCGCTGAGAGGTCCGCCGTCACTCCCGCCTTGCCCTGCAAGGCCGAGGCATACAGCACCGGGAAATCGGCCTGGGCGTCACTGGCGCCCAAGTCAATAAATAAACTAAATGTTTGATCCAGCACCCACTCCACTCGCGCCTGCGGCACATCAATTTTATTAATCACCACGATCACGCGGTGGCCAGCCTCCAACGCTTTTTTTAGCACAAATTTCGTCTGGGGCATTGGCCCATCCTTGGCATCGACCAAGAGCAAAACGCCGGTCGCCATGCTCATGATGCGCTCAACCTCGCCGCCGAAGTCGGCGTGTCCGGGCGTATCAATAATATTGATCTTGTACCCCCGATAGCGCACCGAGGCGTTCTTAGAAAAAATCGTAATGCCGCGCTCCCGCTCAAGTTCGTTCGAATCCATAATCAGGTTCGCGCCCGCTTTGGACACGAATTCTTCCGACTGGCGCAGCAGCGCGTCAACCAACGTCGTCTTGCCATGATCAACGTGCGCAATAATAGCGACGTTTCTAATTTTCTGTTCCATAGGCTTTAGATCCTCACCCGCGCACGCCTGCCCCGCGAAGCCCTGCCGGCTGGCTGGGCGAAGTGGGGTTTGCCCCTGCCTACCGTCCTGGCGGGCTTGTGCACCATCCGCTCAGGCGCGCGCTCTACCCCCAACTGCGGCAATCGTGATACCGAGAGGCGCTTTTGGACCAAGCGTTCAATCAGCTTGATTTGGTGGTGCTGATCCGGGTTAACGAACGAAATTGCTCGGCCCGCTTTGCCAGCTCTACCCGTGCGTCCAATTCTATGCACATAGTCTTCTAACTGATCCGGCAAATCGTAGTTGACCACCAGCTCAATATCAGACACGTCAATCCCCCGCGAGGCAATATCCGTCGCCACGAGCACTCGATAAGTGCCGGTCTTGAATCCGGCTAGCGCCCTCCGGCGCTGAGCGGGTGACAAGTTTGAATGAATTTCCGCCACCGCATGGTTGGCACTTCGCATGGCCCGGCAAATTTTCTTCGCACCGTACTTCGTCCGGGAGAATACTAACACCGTGCCGCTGCACTCCGTGAGCAGCTTATCCAGCAAGCGATTCTTTTGGTCGCGCTGCACAATAAATAATTCCTGGCTGACTTTTGCCACCACCGTCCCGGGCGGCGTTACCTCCACTCGCACCGGCTTTTTCATATACGCCGCAGCCAATCGCACAATCGCCGTCGGCATCGTCGCGGAAAAGAGCATTGTTTGGCGCGTCGCCGGCACGTGCCGCACAATTTTCTTAATTTGCGGCGCAAAACCCATATCCAGCATACGGTCGGCCTCATCGAGAACGAGCCCGCCCACACCATGGAGCTTCAGCGTACCGCGCTCCAAGTGATCATTAATCCGGCCAGGCGTGCCAATAATCACGTGTGGCTTCCGCTGAATATCGCGCACTTGCCTACCCATTGGCGCACCGCCAATCAACAACGCCAGGCGCAGGTTAAGCGTCCGGCCCACCTGCTGAAAAGATTCTGCCACCTGCTCAGCCAACTCGCGCGTTGGCACCAACACCAAGCCCTGCCGCTTGTGCTGGGCAATGCGCGTAATTAACGGCAGCGCAAACGCCAGCGTTTTCCCCGTGCCGGTCTGCGCAATACCAATAATGTCCTCTCCCCGGCTCGCGACCGGAATTGCCTGAGCTTGAATAGGAGTAGGCGTCGTAAAGTGAAGTTTGGCTAAAATCGCCAAAAGCTTCGGACTTAAGCCCAAACTGGAAAACGTTAATTCGGTTGTCTGTTTGGTCTGCAAAGACATAGAAGTTAGTGACCCGGGTCCTTAGGAGTCACATTTCTATGTCACAAGGTCGAGTCCGTATAAATTAATTCAGTCATCCTAACCCAGAGGAATTTTTTTGTCAAGTCTTGCCGGATCCGCACGAGTCCGGTATGGTGGTGAGCTATGTTTGAAGCGAATCCATTTGAGCAAATTAAGCGCGATTTGAAGCGCTTAGTCGACGACGTCGCCGAGCTGCGGGGCAACCTCAGCCGGCAATCAACCGCCTCGCTCAGCAGCCTGCAGGACGATGCCAAAGCCGGCCTGCGCAAAGCGGAGGAATACACCCGCAGCAAACCGTGGGCAGCCACGGGCATCGCTGCCGCCATTGGCGCCACCCTTGCCCTGCTCCTCACCCACCGGAAGCACAGGGACTAATGCGGCTGCTCCTAGCCCTCATGCAATACGTTGCGACCAGCGCCATACTCTCGCAGCGCTCACTAGGGCATTACCTGCGCCGGCTCCTGCGCAGCGTCGCCTGGTTTCTGACCGCGGCCATCTGCGGCGCAATTACTCTCGGCTTCGCCCTGGCCAGCCTCTTCTTTCAGCTGGCTGATCTAACACACCTGGTTAAACCAGCGCTCGTGACCGCCGCAATTGGCGTCCTCGTTACCGCTGTGTTGATCATCCGCGCCCTCAGCGTGATCGAACAAAAGTAGGTGCACGTTACGCACCGTACCCCGGGAAGTCGTCCCGTTTAATCTGACGCCACGCTACTCCAGCGCGGCGCAGTGCTTGCGTCACTGCCTGCACCATCGCCGTCGACCCCGATACATAGAACATTCGGGCTCCAAAATCCGGCACGTGGGTGCGAATCAACCGCTCGTCTATCGGGCTGCCCGCCTGATATACAATCCGCCACCCCACCTGCTGGGCCTGCGCAAAAACATCCTGAAACACAAAGTCCTCCTCAGCTCGCGCGCCATATAACAAGACAACGTCACGCCGCTCGCCAACATCAAGTGTGTACTTGGCCATGCTGCGAAACGGCGTCACGCCAATGCCACCGGCGATAAAAGCCAGTTTCTTGGCCGCATCTTTCGGCAGCACAAAGTCGCCCGACACGCTCCCGGCGATAATCTGTCCGCCCACGGGCAAGTCGGTCAGGCGCTGCTTAAACACGCTGCCCGGGTGGCTCACCCGACTCGTAAGCAACACCTCCCTCTCGGTCGGCGACGAAGCAATGGTAAAGTAGCGGCGCTGCCCGCGCGCATCGGCCAGTCCCCCCAGCGTGTACTCCAAAAACTGCCCCGGCTGAAACGCAAAGGGCCGCTGTGGCGCAAACCACCAGCTTTTGATCGAGGGGGAAAGCACCTCATTGCGCTTCAAGACAAAGCGTTGTCGCCAGTTTCGCTGCAACAGTACGGCAAACGTGTTGCCGGCCAGCAGCGCCAACTCAAGCGTATACGGTACGGGAAGTGTTCGCTGCAGCAACCACAACCCCCCGCCCACCACCGCACCATATGCCACTCGCCGAGCGCGTGTCCGCGGAGCAGTCAGCGGCTCAACCAGCATAACAACGCTGAAGAATAATAGTGGCGAGGCAATGAGCAGCCGCCCCAGCCCTGCTGGCCCGATCCCTTGCAAAGCAAGCAGGCCCAGATACACCCCCAGAAAGCTGCCAACCATGCCCCAGCGCTTGATCTTCTGCAAAACTACCACGCCCCCCAGCAGAATAAACAGTCCTATCGGCGCGCTGCCAATCCACCAGCTTGCCGGCACACCCAACACGAGCGCGGCAGCAACCACAGCGACTGCCGCGGGGTTAAACACGTGGCTGCGCTGCCACACCAGAATATATTTTGCTGCCATCGCAGCGACGCTCAATGCTACCAGCACTACCCACTGTCGCGGCAGAACAAGCGGCCCCACAATGGCCGACAAAATTAATCCCGTGATCAGGGGGGACTCGAAGTTAGCCGGTATCTTCCCAACACGCGCGATGATTGTGTTCGCCACCCAGCAGAGCGCCACAAACGCTACCGCCTGCCCCAGAATATCCATCGCCCGATACGGCAAGCTGCCAGCCGCGCTCAACATGACTGCTGTCGCCAGCAGGGCTAGTAAAAAATACAGCATCAGCCGATACATCGTTATGTCACCCAGCCGCAAGGCAAATGGCATAGCGCTACTATAACCGATTCTGTATGGTATCGGGACATGGAAATTAATCAGCAGTTTGGGCAGTTAGCGGACGAAGCGACCGTTCAGAAAACCGTCGCCGCCTTGCAGCAAAACGGTATCACGGCATTGCTGGTAAGGAGCGGCGCCGAAGCGAAGCAGAAAGTACTAGCGCTACTCCCCCGCGGCAGCGCCGTCATGAACATGACGTCGATGACGCTAGAGTCACTCAGTGTGGTTAAGGAAGTTCTGGAATCTGGCAGCTACAACGCCACTCGCAATCAGCTCAGCCAGCTGGGCTCCAAAAAAGATGCGCAGCGCAAACAGGAACTCGGCGCGGCTCCCCCCTATGTAGTTGGCAGCGTCCATGCCGTCACCCAGCAGGGCGAGGTATTCATTGCCTCTAACACCGGCAGCCAATTACCGGCCTATGCCTATGGCGCGGCAAAAGTTATTTGGGTGGTTGGCACGCACAAGATCGTGAAAGACCGTGCAGAGGGATTACGGCGCCTATACGAATACAGCTTACCCCTCGAAGACCAGCGAGCGCAGCAAGCTTACGGCCAGGGAAGCAACGTCAGCAAAATTTTGATCATTAACAAAGAGGTGCAAGAAAATCGCATCACCCTCATTTTTGTTCAAGAAAAAATCGGCTTTTAAGCTGCCGCAAGCGATTGGATCAATCGAACTAACTCTGGAAACTGCTCTTGATTAAAGTGGCCGCGGTCCTTGAATGTCATCAGCTGCGCTTTCGGCAGGACGTGCTGATAGCGCGCTGCTTGCGCAAACGGCACCACCGGGTCGTCGCTGCTATGGACGAGATACACTTTTCCCCCTTGCTTCGCCAAAGGAGCTAAAGACCCCGGCAGCGCAAAGTCTTTCAGCGACTCCACCGTCGACGTGTCATTAAACGGCGCTGCCACGAGCACCAGCGCTCGGACATGCTTCGGAAACGAATGCTCGGCTAAATACTTTGCTAGGAAAATACCGCCGAGCGAATGCCCGACCAAAATCACCCCATCCTCCAGAAATTCGGTGCAGCGCTCAAGCCACAAACACCACTCAGCGTACCGGGCGTTGGTTCCATTTGGCATCCGCGGCACAAGCACTTCAAAGGCCTCGCCCAGCTCCTCGGCCAGCGACGCTTTCCAGTCCTCGCCGCACGTCAATTTTTCCCGCGTCAGCTCACGCGTCTTAATAAAGTCAAGATAATCTTCCGGCGTATCAAACGACGTACCCCCATGAATGACCAAAACTTGCTGCTTCACCTTGGCAGTATAAACAGGACGTTCTGCTATGCCTAGCCGGTTTTTTCTTTCTTGCGATCTTTGTGGCGATCTTGGTACAATAATATCGTGAGGGGGCGTAAGGGAGGTGATACATATGCATGATATGAAAAATGCCATCGCGCACCTGCGGGAGCATCAGAATTACCCGGCCACCAAGGCTGAACTCGTCGCCGAATGTGCCGGCTTGTCCGATTTTTCGGCCGCCGACAAGCAAGAATTTTCCGAGCAGCTGCCGGAGGGAACCTACAATTCGGCCGATGAAGTCATTGCTGCCCTGAAGTGGCAGGCGGAGCCAGCCTAAGCCATACTACGTATAAGCTTTCGCGCTAGTGCTACCTGGTAACAGTTAGCACTAGTTTTTATTATTTACACCGTTTGACATGGGCAGCCCTATGTCCTATTCTTACACTATCGACTTTTCGATCCGTCCTTTTTTCACCTTCTTGGGGGAAAGAGCATGCACCGTAACCGCAAACAGGGACACCGCACACGTGAACGTTGCCAGCGACTCAAAAGTTTTTTCCTGGATGGCAGACAGTATTACTACAAACTCACCCACACCACCCGTTGCCGGCGCCCTGTCTGGATCGCCATTATATACAGAAACGAACACGGCATGGGTATGCCAGTCGAACAGCAATCGGGCAAAAACGCCATCGCTGCACTACAACACGCCCAATTCGAACTCGTGCGCCGACCCCACTAATCTTTCCCGTCCTCACGGACCTGGCAGGAGAAATATAAACCCTCTCTCTTCTCCTGCCAGGCTTTTTTATTCCCTTGCTTTCTAGCTACTAACCTCTATAGTTACAGCGATGATGCGTCTTCTGCTTAGCCTCGGCGTACTCGTCGTCATTATTGGCGCCGGCGCCGCCTACTATTTTCGCACTCCCGCGGATACGACCCTCATAACTACACCAAACAGCCAAGTCCAAGCCCCGGCTACTGACCGCACACCCGCTGCAAAAACCGAGCTTTTCGGCGGCACAGACAA
>DATDVI010000003.1:0-26422 GCA_035290125.1 Candidatus Anderseniibacteriota bacterium | reverse complement strand
CGCCATTCAGGACACGATTGAGTTCGCCATTGCCCAGAAGATTCTCCGCAGCGAAACAGAGCCCGGCCGGGAAATTACGCTCTCAATCGCTGAGCTCAATGCCCTACAAAGCCAGTGACAAAGCGAGCACCCGCGATCCATCGAGGACGTAGAGAGTTGTTTCATCGGGGGTAATCGCAATATCGCGCGGTTCAACTGTTTCGTGCAGGTAAATCTGCCGACTCAAGTTACCCACCGTGTCGAAAATCACCACTCGCTTGCGCGGCGGATCAAAGAAGTAGAGGTGCTGCAATTCTTCAGAGATATACAGGCGGGATTCTGGCGAGAGTCCCTCCGCCAATTGTTCCAGTGTAAATTCTACCGGCTCTCCCTTAAGTAACTTACGGACACTGCCATCGCTGTGCAGCGTGTAGATATAGCCATCAACGCCCAAGTCGGTAATCGTTTCACGCGGAAAATCCTGCGCGGTCAGCCACACCTCGCCCCCGCTATACCCGCGGAGCGTCTTGGTATAGCCGTAGATGTTCTTGGTTGTTTGATCAAATACGTACACGCGGTTACCAAATGTCGCCACAGAGCTCACGCTGGAATTTGGTGCCGGGAGCTCCATTTCCTGCTTCTGGACTACCCGGGTTTTCGCGTCGTACAGCGCCGCTCCTGGTGCATCGGTCGTCAACACCAGGGACTTGTCGGCTTCGTGAGCCGCGCCACCCGTAAAAAAGCCAACGCCTTGCGTCGCGTGGCTCACCACCTCTGCTGCGCCACCGTTCACCGGCATCTTGGCCAGCGTATTATCAGCTGGGTTAAAGGTGTAGAGAGAGTCTTCCAGGTAAAAAAGGTGAGTCAGTGTTGCGCCGCCGAACACCGAAGAAAAATCACCGACTGTTTTGAGTGAAGCGGTGTCAGCCCGCGTTACTTTATCGAGGCGATCCTGTGCGGCGGTGATCTCACTAGCCAGCGTAGCCACCTCTTCCTGATACAGACCCGACTGCTCAATGCTTTCCGCCAGCACACCAGCCTCAGCCAGTAATCCCCGAGCCTGATCGCGATTATTGTAAATCAGGGCTGTTTCCGCAGCCTCTTTTTTCGTGCGGGCTTCGTGCAGGCGCTCGCTGGTTTGCTGAAACGATTCGTCGGCAATGCGTTTCTGCCGCAGCAACGCGAGGCTGATTAACAGCGCCCCGGCCAAGATCAGGACTAATAACGCAAACCATTTACTGCTGCGCGGCAGGCGGGAAAAAAATCTACGCAGGTGCTGCCAGTTAATTTTTCCCCGACCGGCGCGCACCAGTGGCTTCGCTGAGCGGGAGACCTGGTATAATGCTGCGCCTCCCCGTCGTGAGCCCGCTTTCAGCGCCGGCCAGAGCACCTGGCGGGCCTGCTGCCAGCCGTGCGAGAGGAGTCGCCCACTCAACATGACGAGGCGCTGCAGCAGCGAACGGTAAATCAACAGCGGCTGGCGTGGTGCCAGGCGCGTGTTGCGATCCAGCGGTGCACGAGCAGGGGTAGCCAGCTGCTCGCGGCTGCTCGTCGCGATATGCTCGGGCAGCAGCGCCACGACCACCACCGCCACCGGCGTCACCGCCCGCTGGTCTTCGTAGAGCTGTTTCAAGCGAAGCGCAATGGTATTGCTGGAGTAATCAATCACCAGCCGGGTGAGATCAGAGGCATGAAAAATATCGGTCAGGGCAGCGGTGCCAAAAAATAAAACATCACGCGTGCTTACCACGCCGCTCGCCACTTGCGAAAATGTGCGCAGCGGATCAGTAATAGGGGAGTGCGAAAGGCCGCTGGCAATGGAAGTGAGCCGGCTTTGCCGCGCCAGTAAAATTTTGCCCTCGCCGGCCGTACTCACATGCAGCGTTGTTTTTGACAGCACTCCCACGGCCGCATGCCATGACCGCATCCACTCCCGTTGGCCCTGCTCGGTGGCCTCGTGGAGCACCAGATTGGCCTGGTGCAGTGCCGACTCCAGGCCAGGCAGCATCCGGCGAGTCGGGTCGCGGTAATATTCCCGCTGCAGGGCATTAACAACTTTTTCAATCAGCTCACTGCCAGCGCTGGCGCGCTCTTCTGTCTCGATCGCCACAAAAAGGCGGCCCAGGTGACGCTCAGCGGCGGCTGGTTCAAAGATAAACGTATCGCCGCATACCCGCGCGTCTTCACCTAACACGATTTCGCTCACATCGGCGTGCATATGTTTGAGTATAATCGATTATCCTTTTTTTGCATTTTGTTACTCAGTAAGTATAAACTCTGGGGTATGCCTCCGCAGCCGTTCCCCCTGGAGAAAATCTTTGGTTCCCGGACCCGAGTAAAAATTATTTCTCTCTTTACCACAGGCATTTCCCGCCCGTATTATGTGCGGGAAATCGCTCGCGCCGTCGATGAGCGCCTGAACGCGGTGCGACGGGAACTGGGTATTTTACAAAAAATCGGCATGTTAACCACGTATGACAACAAGCGGCGAAAGTACTACACCGTTGATCCAAAGTTTGTCTTGCTGCAGGAGCTAACCTCGATTATGCGCAAAGCAGGCCCGCGCGTTGAGGATGGTTTGTTCAAGAACATCGACCGCATTGGCGATGTGCGCTATGTGGCTGCCTCGGGTATTTTTACTGGTGCCACTGCCTCGCCCACGGACCTGCTCATTATCGGCAGTGTCAACGAAGCCAAGCTGGAAAACTTTGCCAAACAGGTTGAACAGCAAATTGGGCGGGAGATAACCTACACACCCATCACGGAGAACGAATACCGCTACCGCCGCAACTTTAACGACATGTTTCTGCGGCAAATTTTTGCTGAACCGTACAAGGTGATTCTGAACAAGCTTGCCAGCCAAATCCAGCCCCAAGCTCCGACCAAGCAAGCCACGGCGTCGTTGGTGTGATAACTCGGGTGCATAGCTCAGTGGTAGAGCGCTTCGTTCACATCGAAGAGGTCGAAGGTTCGATCCCTTCTGCACCCACCCTGTTAGTACTGCCCACCCCCAAAACCCATGCGTGACCCGGCGGATATCTATACCAGGCAGGGCACCCCGCTGATTTTAATCATCAGTCGGCTATTGTTCGCCGCCTACTTCGTCTTTGCCGTGTTTAGTGTCGAGTCAAAACTATTCGCTCAATCGACCCAATCCTACATTTGGATCCTGTACCTGCTAGCTATTTATTACTTTATGGAACGAACGTACGTATTCTTTGGCAACAAAAATATCGATTTAACCTTTGCCTTTCCGCTCCTGCTGGCGATTTACGTCTTTAATCTGGTTTCAGTTTCCCTCGATGCGCAGGATCGGATTCCGCTCATTAATCGGGCTGAACATTTCATCAGCATGGTTATGTTGACCTATATTGTCTGGACGTTTTTCCTCGAGTATTTGCCCCAGCGAGTGTGGCGGCGGCACCCCTACTACACCGCCCTCATCGTTTTTTCCGTGACCTCCACCTTTGGCGTGGTGAATGAAATTGCCGAGCTTGTTTTTGATGCGCTCTTTAGCACCGGCCTCATTGGCCATGCTATGGATACCTCGCTCGACCTCCTCATGAACTCCCTAGGTACCGGACTCTTTTTATCTGTCCGCCTGATTTTAGGCACGCGTCAGTCCCATGTCACCTAAACGTGTCTGGCTGTGGCGACTCAGCTTCAGCAGCGCCCTCGTGTGTATGTTTGTGCTCGGACTGGCGGCCGGCGCGTACTACCATCGCGAAATTACAGTTGTCCTGAATCATTTGCGCGTTCAGCTTGGCTTCGCCCTCCAGACGGGGTCACCCACGCCCTCGCCACTACCCGAGAATGTCTCGACTATCTCGTTTACCCAACTGCATGCTCCCCTGCCACTTGTCTATAGCGAAACGCTGGACGAATCAAAGCTGCAAGAACACCTTAAGTCCGGCGCTGTCGTCTTACCCCTCGGGGTAGCCTTTGGTGAGGCCGGTAATGTCGTGGTCACCGCCCACAGCAGCGGTACCGCTGCTTTTGGCCCGTATCGATTTGCCTTTGCCAAGTTAGGCGAACTCACGACGGGGCAGGAGTTTCAGGTCAACACGCCCGCAGCCACCTACACGTATCGCGTCTACGGGACAGAAATAGTCTGGCCGCACGAAGTCGACAAGCTACCAAACGACGACCGCTCAACCGTGACGCTCGTCACCTGCTGGCCGCTGTGGACCAACTTCAAGCGCCTCTTAGTACATTCCGAACTCGTCAACGTCGAATATAAGATTTGAGGTATTAAAAAAGCCTGCGGTAAGAGAACGTCGGTTAGCGATTATTAGCTCCGGGATGCTTAGGGCTAAGAAAAGCTCGAACTCAAACCGCAGGCCAGGGCCGTTAGGGTAGATGATCAATGCGACGGGGAAACGGAATAAGTCTCTTGGGAGTACACGGGTCGTCAGTCGCCTCGCGCTCGGGCTGAGTTTCATCGGCAAATTTCAGTTTTGTGGCAAGTCCTTTATTGCGAACCGTTTGCAAGTCTTGTTGGTGGCTACTGTAACGGCGAAGAGGTGCAGAGTAGTAAGCAATGAGACCAGTAACTGCTACGACCAAAGCTAAAACAGTAATTGCCAACGCCACGAACTCGCGCCAAAACAAACTCACGCCTAACACAGGCAACACGAAAGCTAAAAGGAGTAGTCCGGCAACAGTCAGAAAGCCAGCAATCCAACAGATAAAGGGGGAAAGGGTGACAAGAAAATTGTTAAATGAACGAGGCATAGTAACACCTCCAGAAAAAGTAGGGAAAGCAACAGAACAGCTCCCTCTTGTATATGCCACTCACCATCACCCGTCAATGAACTGCCTGCAGTGAGCCTGTCGAACTGCCTGCAGTGAGCCTGTCGAACTGTTTACAGTGAGTTTATCGAACTGTGGATAAATCGCTTTCCCGAGTATTGCCGAGTGGGGGAGCGGCATAGTATTGTGTTGATGCGTGGAAAATTGTGGGGATAAGTGGGGCACCCCTGTGGAAAACGCACAATACACGTGATCTAGAGGGGTGCCCCACTTTTGTTTACGCTTATAACTCGGCTCTTTGCCAATTAACGAGCTACTATGTTCATCGGCGAGCATTCGCACACAATCGACACCAAGGGCAGACTCAGTATTCCTGTGAAATACCGGCAACAATTGACCGAGGGTGTTGTAGTAACCAGGGGGCTTGATCACTGTCTGTTCCTATATCCGAAAGCGGAGTGGGGCGAGATCGCCCGGAAGCTGGCCGCCCTGCCGCTCAGCCAGAAAAAGAGCCGGGCCTTTACACGGCTCATGCTGGCGGGTGCCTGGGATGCTGAGCTTGATAGTCAGGGTCGGGTGTTACTACCCGAATACCTGCGCGCGTTTGCAGGCCTAGTCAAGCAAGTAACCGTGGCCGGTGTCTACAGCCGGCTCGAGCTGTGGGATGAAGACACCTGGCATACCTATCGTCAAAACACCGAGGCAGCCAGTGAAGACATCGCCGAAAGCCTGGCGGAGCTCGGGATCTAGTGCTACCGTGCCCGGAGTGACGCCACACGTACCGGTTTTGGTAAAAGAAATCCTGGAAATTTTCCAGCCAAAAGCGGGTGATCGCCTCCTCGATCTCACGCTCGGAACCGGTGGCCACACGCGAGCATACCTCGCTGCCGCGGGGCCAAGTGCCACCGCAGTAGGCCTCGATGCTGATCCGGTGGCGATTGCCTCAGCCCAGCAGCGCCTGGTCAAGTATGCAGGGCAAGTAACCTACTATAATGCCAACTTTGCCCACCTTAACAATGCAGTCCTGGGGGGAGGTATTGTTACGGGGGAACGTTCATTTAAAAATCAACCTCCATTCACGCATATTCTCTTGGATCTGGGACTGGGCAGTCACCAGCTCGCACAACCCGAGCGGGGCTTCTCATTTCAAAGCAGTGGCCCGCTCACGATGCAGTACGGCCCACTCAGTGACTTACCGCCATCCCAACTGCCGGCGCTCGACCACCTAACGAAATATCTGGGTCGCTACCCAAATGCCGGAGATATCATTAACGAGATGGCCGAGGCCGACATAGAGAAACTCCTGCGGCTGTACGGTGAAGAGCGGTATGTAGGGCGGATTGCCCATGCCTTGAAGAAAAACCCGCGCCCGAGCACAACCGCGCAGGCCGCCGCTCGCATTGTAGCCGCGGTCCCCGCCAACTACGAGCAGGGCCGCATCCATCCGGCGACGCGCACCTTTCAGGCGCTGCGCCTGGCGGTGAATCGGGAGCTCGAGGCACTGGCAGCCGCCCTGCCGCAAGCGGTTGCCTGGCTTAGTCCCGCTGGCATTCTGGCCGTCATCAGTTTTCACAGCCTGGAAGATCGAATCGTGAAACACTTTCTGCGTCAGGAAAAGAAGCTCGAGGGTATTACCAAAAAACCCATTCGGGCATCAGGAGAGGAGATACGTAGTAATCCACGCGCCCGATCGGCCAAACTACGGGCCGCTCGGCGCCTGAGCGAACCATAGATCCGTAACAACAAACCAAAACAAACACATGACACCAACCATTACCCAACACGTTATTCCGCGCTCGCGCCGCGCTGTTGCACAGCGTGGGAGCATTAGTTCCGCCACCATGAGCATGACGCTTGGCATCGTCGTCATTCTCACTGTGGCGGCACTCAGTTTCTTTTACTTAGGTCAAGTGCAAAATACCGCCGGACAAGGTTCAGACATTCAACGCCTGGAAGAGCATCTCCTTGAATTGCGGGAGCGCCAAAAGGCGTTGGAGCTTGAGGGAGCGCGACTGCGCTCGCTGCAAACGATTGAGCAAAACATTCCGCAGCTGAATTTGGTTGCCAGCGACCAGGTGACGTACTTGCCCCAGCCTGGCGACCGCGTTGCCCGTGCCGACTAACGATTCCCGGCGGCTCTGGGCGCTGAACGTAGGCGCGATGGGGCTCATCGCGCTTCTGGGTTTGCGCTTAGTAGATTTACAGATCGTCCGCGGAAGTTACTTTGAAGCCGTCGCCGGCAATCAGCGTAAGCGTGCGTCTGAATTAATTCCGCACCGCGGCACCATCTATTTTCAAGAACAAAATGGTGAAGAACTCTTTCCGGTCGCCGTGAATGGCAAAGCATTTATTGCCTACGCTGTGCCGCGGGAGATGACCGATCCGCTCAGCGTGGCCCAAAGCCTTGCCCCTGCGCTGCTCGATTTCAAGGAGCGGCAGCAGCAACTCACGGCGGATATTTTAAGCGAAACGGGCCAGCCTCCGCGGCCTACGCCGAGCGCGGCACCTGATAAAAACACGCAGCTAGCTACCCTCACCGAAGAACTCTACCGCAAGTTCAACCAGCACACCGACCCCTATGAGCCATTTCTGCGGTTCTACGAAACGCTCGATGCCCTCTTGCAGCAGTTTCTGGAAGAGAAAAAATTACCCGGCCTGGTGCTCGAAGAAGTCGAGGTACGCACGTACCCCGAGAAAACGCTCGCCGCGCATGTGTTGGGCTACTTGGGCTGGCATGAAGATACCCAGCGCGGCCGCTACGGCGTCGAGGGATATTTTCAGGATCGCCTCACCGGAAAACTAGGGCTGTTCTCTGCCGAGCAGGATAACCGCGGCGCCGTGATCGGCGTTGGTGCCTCGGAGATTACCCCCGCCGAAGATGGCGCCGACGTTATCGTAACCATCGATCGAGTGGTGCAATCGATCATTGAAGAAGAATTGCGCGCCGGAGTCGAGCGCTACGGCGCCGCGCGCGGCAGCGTGCTAGTCATGGAGCCGAGCACGGGGGCGGTGCGCGGGATGGCCACGTTTCCGACGTATGATCCAAACCACTACTGGGCGATCGATGATGCCCGCGTCCAGCTCAATCCCATCATCTCCGACATCTTTGAACCAGGCTCAATTTTAAAGCCGATTATCATGGCGGCGGCGCTGGCCGAGCAGAAAGTAACGCCCGAAACAACCATGACTGACAATGGCCCCGTGCGCATCGACAAATACACCATCAATACGTTCGACGGCAAGCACCCCGGCGTGCAAACCATGACGCAAGTCCTCGAGCAATCGAATAACATCGGCATGGTTTGGGTTGGGCAGCAGCTGGGGGCTGAAGTGATGTACGACTACCTGCGCCGCTTCGGGGTGGGGGAGAAAACGGGCATTGAGCTCGAGGGCGAAACGCAAAGCAGCTTGAAAAAGCCCAGCGAGTGGAATATCGCGACTGTCGCCACGGTGGCATTCGGCCAGGGCGTGGCGGTTACTCCCCTGCAAGCGCTTAACGCCATCAACGCGCTGGCTAATGGCGGACTACTGCCCCAGCCGCACATTGTCGAGCGCATCCGCAGCAGTAATGGCGAGGAAGAAGTCTTCCCAGCCGGCAGCGTCCACCGCGTGGTGCCCAAAGAAGTAGCCGATACCACCACTGCTATGATGGTCAGCGTCATTGAGAATGGCGTGGCCACCCTCGCGCGCGTCCCTGGGTATTACCTGGCGGGGAAAACTGGTACTGCGCAAGTACCCGACGACAAAGGCGCCTATGATCCCGATCGAAAAATTATTTCATTCGTCGGCTTTGGCCCCGTCGACCAGCCGCGGTTTTCGATTCTCATTAAACTCGATGACCCCAGCGGTCTCTCATTTGCTTCCGGCACGGCCGCGCCAATGTTTCATAATATCGCCGAGAAGTTATTGAACTACTACCAAGTCGCGCCCGATTACGACCGCGAAACCCCACGCCGATTCTCAGCGCCAAGTGGCGACGAAGAACACGGCGCGTAACGTGCAGCCCCACGGGGAGTCGAACCCCGATTACATGCCTGAGAAGCATGTGTCCTAGCCGTTAGACGATAGGGCCAAGCTGTGGGGCCAAGCGTACGATTGAGCGCCACAAAAATCAAGCCGAGCTGAAAATAAAAATCCCCGCGGCGGCAAATGCCACCAGCGGGGGATTGGGTTACTTCATCAGCCTACTTGCGCTGTACCACAGCAGCTTCCAGCGCAAACCATAGCGCAAGCGCTGCTTCTTGTGCCACGGTGGCAGGCGGCGCCGAACGGTGTCGTAGTACCACCCCGTCAGCAAACGCGTCCTCAGGCGCCGCGCGAAGTCTCGCCAGAAACGGGCTTGCCGTTGTTCGCTCGTACCTTTATAGCGATCGTTGAAGAACGAACGCAGGAGCGTGGCAGCCAGGTCAGGCCGCACCGCATTGCACCACAGGCGGTGAAAGATGTACGTCAGGTGATCGACGTAATGGTAGAGGCCAGCGAATTCGTTATCCAGCGGGAACAACTGTCTTCCAGGACCAGAGAAGAAATTATGCACGTCGAACGCGCCGTTCCCAAGGATGTACTCGCTCGGATTGGCCAGAATGCGTTGTCGTGCTCGCTGCTCGCACCAGCGAGTGATGGCGTTCTTGAGCCTGGTCGGAGTCGGCAATCGGCGATTCCACCAATCCAGTCGACCGCGACAGCCGTGAGGCAAGAAAGGCGGGAGTGGCTCAAGGCCCCACTCTCGAAGCGTTGCCGGAGTAATCAGCTCCAGCGCCATGAGTGAGCGCACCACCGCGCGAACAAAATCAGCAAAACGCTGCTTTTGCTCAGGCGTCCAGGGGTCGCGCGAAGAAAGGTTCCAGTTAATAATTGGCTGCCCTTTCACATATTCCGCAATCACCCACGCCACATCGTCTGGCGCCAAAGTCCCTTCCGTATTCGACTCGATCACGCGCGCCGAAGCGAAAGGAAAGACGATATTACGCTGTCGCACTTTCTCGATGCCGGTCGACCACCACACCTCACGCCGCAGCCCCTCGAGCATATCAGGCTCATCTAAGTCTCCCTCACCGGCAATAGCCGCCTTGGCGAAATATGACCTGCCTGCTCGCTCCAGACGAAAGCCCACGTGGCGCTGCAGCGGCGTGGTCCAATCCACCCCTTTCACAACAAAACCGCGTACCAGAAATTCTTCTTCGACAGGTTTAAAAAGATCTAGCTTGTTCATGTTTTTCCCCGTAACAGTGTTTGCTGTGCCAATTGACACAGACAAAAGATCATGCTACATTGCCTCATCTTCGTCAAGCGTAAATGGCGAAGTTCGCTCTCTTTCAAACCCGTAACGTAACTGGAGAACCCAAAATGTCCGAAAATCAAGGCAACGGCGCCGCCTCTAAGACTGTTGTCGTGCTTGTTCTACGGCGCGGTCCAGAAGATCTGTCCCCTGAAGAAAAGTCAGTTCTCGAATCGACCTTTCCGGGCAAGCAATGCAAGTATGTCCAGATGGACCCGGTCGATTACCTAGAACACGCGGCAGATTGTCGCACAATTCGGGATCAAGGTTGGGCTGCGGTGATTTGCTATCTGCCAAAAGAACGGCCCATCCCATCGCTCGCCATGGAGGAGGGAACTGCGCATGTGCTTGTCATCGACGCCAAGCTCCAGGAACTGTTGCCGCTGGTCCCACAGTTCAAAGTGTACACACCATCCGCCTAGGCTCCGACGCAAAGTCGCCGCCAGGCACCCCTCGGGAGATCATTGATTTTCTGGGGTATTTTTATGTACCAAAACAGCCATGAACCACGTAGGGTTTCATGGCTGTTTTTTTAACGACCGCTAACGACTAGCGGTGCTTCTGGTAGCAATCCCGGCAATATACCGGCCGCTCACCTGTGGGCTTGAATGGCACTTGCGTGGCATTCCCGCAATCAGCACACACGGCATCGTGCAGCTCACGCTGCGCGCCACCGCCACCGCCTCCACCGCCTGTTCCACGGCGCTTCGCAAAGCAGTCCCGGCAATATACTGGCCGGTCACCGCTTGGCTCAAAAGGCACCTTGGCTGGATTCCCGCATTCAGCGCACACCGCGTCGTGCATTGGGCGATCTTCACCTTGATTCATCTTGTATCAACTCCTTTCATTGGTATGGTACGAGTTATTCGCTGATAACCTCGTGACAACACCAAACCACACGCGATGATTCAAGGTTGCCTACTCCGTTCAGGAAACTCCTCGTTAAGGTCCAATATTACCCATTTGCCTATAATTGTCAACCGCGTCTGCTAAATAGCGGTTGCCCCGGGCAGCTTACTTTCGTATGCTAACAGTGAGCCTATGCCATTTGAATTACCCAAGTTGCCCTACGCGTACGATGCGCTCGAGCCGCACATTGATGCGCGGACGATGGAAATTCACCACACCAAACATCACCAGGTCTATATCGATAAACTCAATACTGCGCTCGAGAAATATCCGGATTTGCAGCAGAAATCTATTGAAGACATTCTGCAAAACCTCTCCGATGTACCAGAAGATATTCGCACCGCTGCGCGCAACAGCGGCGGCGGGCATGCCAATCACAGTTTATTTTGGACAGTTATGAGTCCAGACGGCGGGGAACCCGGGGGCGACCTCGGCAAAGCGATCGACACCGCCTTCGGCTCCTTTGCCGACTTCAAGCAGCAGCTCTCGGATGCCGCCGCTACCCAATTCGGCAGTGGCTGGGCGTGGCTAGTAGTCGATGCCGATCAGCAGGTAAAAATTCTCAGCACGGCCAATCAGGATACCCCGCTTTCAGATGGCCTAACTCCCATTCTTGGCCTAGATGTCTGGGAACATGCGTACTACTTGAAGTACCAAAACAAGCGGCAGAATTACATCGCGGCGTTCTGGAATATTGTTAACTGGGAAGAGGTCCAGCGGAGATACGCGGCTAGCTAAATAGCTACACTTTGGCTATCGTTAGCTCATGCCAAATCAGCAGCAGGGAGTAACACTGCGGCCAGAAGTACAAGCGATGCTGCCACACTTTGCGACAGCAGTTTCCCCCGCGCGTGAAAGCACCGAGCTCATTCAAGTCTCCTCGGCCACCAAGCGTATCGCCTTTGCCTACGAGCGCTTCCGCAATACGCTCGAACCCGACGAGCAGGAGATTCTGCGCCGGCGAGCGATTCTGCGCGTTCTCGAGCGCCGCCTGTTTGAAGACCGTCCCTTAACGGTCATCGCCACCACGCTGCTTCAAGAGCTCATTCGCGGCAACTATATTAAAGCCTGTCCCACCAGCTTAGCCGATTCTATTGCCCGCGAGCTCGCTAAAGCCAAGGCGCTCTACCTTAAGCTTGATCGTCCGAGCGCCCAGTGGTTGTTGAGCCTTGTGGCGGTCGGCGTTGACCAGCAACTGTTCCCCCCCAATCGACAAGAAGCGCTTGTGCACCTGATGTATCACGATACCTATCGGCGCCTAGTCTGGACCGACGATTTCGTAGCCGAAACTGACCGCGCCACTCAACTGTACCTGGCGTGTCATCGCACGCTCTACGCCGCAGACGACTATGAGCTGGCCTACCACTACTTTATTCGCTATTTCCCCAGCTGGCAGGAAGCAACACTGACGCCCGAAGAAATACTCCACCTTGTCCGGGAGTTGCCAGCGTTCAAAGACCGCATGACGCAGGATCTCAACCACTCTGCGCGCGATCGACTGACCCGCCTGCTGCGGCCCGTGGCGGTGCCGTATATCATCTTGCGTGATATCTTGATCTGGAGCCCAACCGCCGCCTTTGCCTCACTCGAGGCACTGCAAGCAGCCGGAAGCGACGCGTTCACAAAGCGCGTCCAGCTCACCCGCAGCCGCATGAGCCGCCGGGCCTGGCACAGCATTCTCTTTTTGTTCCTGACCAAAACAACCCTGGCACTGCTCTTTGAAGTGCCGTATGAACGCATCGTGCTTGGTGAAATCCACGTGCTGGCCCTGCTCAGCAATATTACGTTTCACCCTATCTTGCTCTTAACGCTGGCCACAACCGTGCGCTTGCCGGGGCAGGCTAATGCCGAACGAGTCGTCGAACACCTCGAGCGGATTGTCACCGGCGAGGGAGAATTACCCACCGTCGCTATTAGCAAACCGCGCCGCTACGGCGCAGCGACATGGTCTGTCTTCGCCCTCCTCTATGCCGTGCTCTTTATGCTCATTTTCTGGGGGCTGTTCTCGCTACTCGATTACCTGGGCTTCTCGCTCCTGGCCATGTTCTTCTTTGTCATCTTTCTCGGCCTGGTGAGTTTCCTCGCCACTCGCATTCGCCGCTCGGTCGATGATCTGCGCGTAATCCCGCGGCGCGAGGGCGCGATCTCGGTGTTTACCAGCTTCCTGGCCTTGCCAGTATTAGAGTTTGGCCGCTGGCTGGCTCAAAATATCCGCCAGCTTAATTTTCTCCTGTTTCTGATGGATCGGGTGCTAGAAGCTCCCTTTAAACTGCTCATCGACGTCACCGAGGAGTGGTTTGATTTCGTGCGCGATCGCCGGGAAGAGATTGTCAAATAACGCCCGGTTCAGTACGCTAAGAAGCTATGCGTAAACGTCTTTTGGTAGTAGGTGGCGTCATTCTCATGCTGATCCTTGCCGGACTGTGGTGGTGGCAGCGGCCAAGCCGAGTGGTCACCGCGGCCGTGGAGAAGCTGGGCGCCGCCCAGACCCAGCAATTTAAAGCCGATCTTCAGCTGGCCAACGCTCCGGCGGGCGAAGCGCTGCTTGGCCAGCCCTCGGAAGTCCAGCTGCTGCTGCAAGGCGCGTTTGAGCGCAAAGCCGACCAGCGCGATTCGCTGACCAGTGCAGTCCAGCTCATCACCGCCACCGAGGGGCTGACCCTGCGCGTTGAGGGAGAGACGCGCTTCATTGGGGACCAGGCGTACGTGCGTATTATCTCCTCGCCCCCAACGTTTCCGGTACTGGTGCAGCTCAAAGACACGTGGCTCTCGCTCCCGCGCGGCGCCGATAGCTCCGCAAGTGAGGCCAGGCTTCCCGAGCAACTCTTTACTGAGGTAGACCGAGTTGGTAGCGAGAAAGTGAACGATCGCCGCGCCACAAAATATTCTGCGCAAGCCACCTCAGAGGCGGTGGTGCAGCTGCTCGACAGCATCGCGGATCTGCTAGGCACGCGCCTAACCGATGAGCAAATTAATAACATCCGCCAGAGCGTTGCCGGCGGGAGCACCGTGCCCATTGATATCTGGGTCTCGCCCGTCTCACGCGAGCTTATTAAACTGGCCGCCACCCTGACCATTCCCGGTAGTAACACGATCGGCTTTACGTTTGAGCCCTCGGCGCGCAACGAACCGGTTGATATCTCCGTACCGGAAAATCCGGTCAGCCTTGAAACTGCTCTTCAGCAATAGGTGATATACTGGCAGGCATGCTGAGTGAAATACTCTACGTTGCGCTCGGCGGCTTGCTGGGCGCTGGCATTGCCTGGTGGCTTGTTCGCTCCCAGCAACCGGTGCACCAGGCGCTCTCCGAGCGAATCGATAAAATCTCCGAGCAGCTGGATCGGCGCCTGGCGGAAAACGTCGCCGCCATGAATGAATCAAAAGCTTTTCTCGCCGATCGGGTCAGCAGCAGCGAGCGCACGGCGCGAGAAGTTAGCCTTGGACTGGGTAAATTGGTCAGCGCGACCGCTGCCTTGAAAACCACGACCGACGAAATTTCCAGCTTTCAAAAGCTGCTCAAGAACCCCAAAGTGCGCGGCAGCTACGGCGAGGTGCTGCTGAATAGTTTACTAGCCGATATTTTACCGCACGACCGCTACGCTACCCAGTATACGTTTCCGGCGAGCGGCGAAATTGCCGATGCGGTGATTAGACTGCAGGATGGCCACATTGTGGCGATTGATTCCAAGTTTCCGCTGGCTAATTTCGAGCACTACGCCCGCGAGCAGGATCTCGCGCAAAAGAAAATCGCCCGCCGCCAGGTGGTGAACGACATTAAAAAGCACGTGCTGGACATTAGCCGTAAGTACATCGTTCCCCGCGACCACACCCTCGATTACGCCTTTATGTACATTCCCTTTGAGGGCGTTTACTATGAAGCGATTGTGCAGGATGAGGGTCGCGATGGCCTGTGGGAATTCTGCTTGCAGCACAAAGTGGTGCCCGTCTCGCCCAATAGTTTCCTGGCGTATCTACACACGATTCTGATTGGCCTGCGCGGCATGAAAATAGAGGAGCGAGCCAAAGAAATTTTGCAGCACTTAAGCCAAATCCAGCGCGAGTTTAAGCTGTTTACCGATGATTACAGCATGATCGGTAAGCACCTAAGCAACGCTAAAAACCGCTACGACGATTCCACCCGCCGCCTGGACAAATTTGAAAACCGCCTCAGTCAAATCGAGTCCGACGCACCCACCGCCCTCCCCGAACCGCCCACCACCCCGGAGGTGTAAGAATGGTATTCCGATGCCCTACACCAAAACATTCGCGGAAATAACCAAGGATGATGTTGCTTTGGCCGGCGGCAAAGGTGCTTCACTCGGCGAGATGACGGCGGCCGGGATCTCGGTGCCGCCCGGCTTTGTAGTAACCGCCCAGGCGTTTGAAGCTTTTCTGGCTGCGACGAACCTCAACGTCGAACTCGATACGATTTTAGACAACGTTGACCACGCCGTGATGGACCAGGTCAACGGGGCTTCGGAGACAATCAACGCATTGATTTTACAGGCGCAGATGCCGCCAGAGATCGCCGCTGAGATTACCGCCGCCTCTGCCGCACTTGGCGCTCATTTCGTTGCCGTGCGCTCCAGCGCCACGTCCGAAGACAGCAAAGATGCCGCCTGGGCCGGGCAGCTCGAGAGCTACTTAAATGTCACGGAGCCGGATCTGCTAACAAGTGTCCAAAAATGCTGGGCGTCGCTCTTTACCCCTCGCGCGATCTTTTATCGGTTCGAAACCCACCTCCGCCAAGGCTCCGGCGGGCAAGAAGGCTTAAGTCATCGCGATATGCCCGTATCCGTAGCAGTAGTGGTCCAGAAAATGGTCGACAGCGAAGTGTCGGGCATTGCGTTCTCTGTGCACCCCGTCACCCAGGACTACGACCAACTCATCATCGAAGCCGGCTTTGGCCTGGGCGAAGCAATCGTTTCCGGCTCAATCACACCCGACAGCTACGTCGTCGAAAAAAGTAACTGGCAGATCATCGATAAAAATATCACGGTTCAGGAAAAAGGGATATTCAAAGTGATTTCTCCCCCTGCCCGAGGGGGAGTACCCGCCGGAGGCGGGGGAGGGGGTGGGAGCGAATGGCGCTCAATTCCGAAAGACCGCGGCGAGCAGCCAACCCTGTCCGATGCCGAAGTCATTGAACTGGCCAAGCTGGTCGTCCACATCGAGCAGCACTACGGTTTTCCCGTCGACGTCGAGTGGGCTCGCGAAGCCGGTATATTTTACATCGTCCAAAGCCGGCCGATTACGACACTTTCTCCTAAAGCAACAGACAGAAAAGACACGTATGACTTTTCATGGGGCGAGCGGCATTCAGTTATTTCTACTGAATCTTGGCTTCGCGGGTATGTTTTTCTGAGAGATGTAATTGGAAATGATAATAGAAACGTTTTCATGTATGTAAAAGACGGCCAAGTTCACACTTTCAATGCGGCTAAAGACTTGCAGTCAGCCTTAGATTCAGGAGAAAAAGTGCTGGACCGGGGCTTCTTAAGTAGACACCTTCAACGATCAGCTAAGGTTCGGGAAGAGTTTAGCAAACTTTACAAGGAGGAAAAAGAAATTGATGTAGGTAAATCTTCCGATAATCAATTGCTGCAGTTATTTGAGCGCTACCAGGATTTATTCGACAAGACATGGGCATACTTTAAAGTCTCGCAACCTGAGTATCTGGAGTTGGCAAAAGAGAAGCTAGAAAAAATCATTGAGGAAAAAAATACAGGGAATGACGTAGATCAGGTTTTCATTACACTCACCACCCCCACTGAGCTGGATCTTATTAAGGAGGAGGAACTTGCTGCGCTTGAGCGTTCATTGAAAGGAGTTTCCGATAAAGAGATGTGGCAGCATGCGGAGGAGTACCCATGGCTGTTCTTTAATACGTACGACAGAGAGATAATCCATACTTTCCTAAAAGAAAAGTTCCGAGACTTGCAGAATATGTCCGAAGAGGAGCGCACGAATCGTATCGAAACTATACACCTACAGCACGAAGAGCATAAAAAAGAACACGCGGCTTTGCTGATGAAATTTGGCAACGATCCTGATCTGCAGTATTTAGCCTCGGTATTTGGAAAGCTAGCGGTAGACAGATTGAAGATGAAAGCGTGGTGGGGTGGCGGAGAATATCTGTTTTTGGCCTTTTTTGAAGAGGTTGCTCGGCGAGCAGGAATCAACTCGGAGCAACTTTTAATGGGTTACACCGTCAATGAAATTCTTGCTTTCCTGAAGGAAAGAAAAAAAGTGGCCGCGGAAGTTATAGCGTCTCGAATGGACTTGTATGCGGTTTCGCTGGAAGACGGACACCTATATTTCTACGATTCACAAAAAGCACAACGGAAATTTAATGAATTGATAGGAAATGAAAACTCGAAGAGCTCTTCGGAGGATAAAATTGAAGGGGTTGTGGCTAATACTGGAAAAGCACGTGGCCAGGCTCGAATTATTGTAGTTGAAGGTTTAAAGCGCTTATTAGAGGATATGGAGCGGTTTGAGAAAGGAGACATAATGGTTACCACGATGACTCAACCCACAATGGCAAGTTTAGCCAGAAAAGCCGCGGCCATTGTAACAAATGAAGGGGGGATAACCTCCCATGCTTCTATTTTAGCCCGCGAGTATGATATTCCGTGCATTGTGGGTACCAGGGTAGCAACGATGAAAATTAAAGACGGCGACGAAGTGGAAGTCGATGCTGATAACGGCATGGTGAGAATTTTAAATCGAGCGGAATGACAACTGCCAGGCACAATTGCCAGCCCTCAGTAGCCAAGGCATTATGAAAATATGGAGATTAGTCAACAACTAAAAGAGCAAATACGAGAGGTTCTTCGGGAGCATAATGTTACCGTGGCGTATTTGTTTGGCTCGCTCGTGAAAGGCAGTCAGCATGCAGACAGCGATATCGACGTCGCCGTGGTACCAGCCGCCATGACAGCTGGGGAGACGACCGATGATGTGATGGATAATATTACGGCGGATATAAGCGCAAAAATAAAGCTGCCGGAACGCCGCGTCGACGTGTCGCATTTAGCAGATTTGCCGCTGTCACTGCGATTTAGTGTGCAGCGCGACGGCCTGCCGATTTATGTTAAAGATGAGAGGATACAGCGGGAGACATTTTTGCGAGACGCGGCGTTATATCATGATCAGTATCCGTTCATTAAGGCAGCTAATGCGCGGTTTGCCAAACGATTACGTAATGAGTCCGATTGACGAGACAATTTTTCGCCGCAAGGGAGAACAGCTGCAGCAGTATGTGCAGTACCTAACGGAGTATAAAAACATGCCGGCAGATGATTTTCTGAGTGATCATCATAATTTCGGCTTGGCCGAACACTATTTGGAACATGCCATTGAACTCGTCCTGGATATAGCAAGAAGTGTTGTGGCTGGTCTCGAGAAGCCGATGCCGGATGAGGCGCGCGAACTATTCAATATATTAGTGGAAGCGGATGTTGTGCCATCATCGTTTGCTAAAGAGCATCAAGCGATGGTGGGCCTGCGTAACCGACTGGTACATGAGTATGCCACCGTTGATCATGAAAGGGTGTACCAATATCTCCAGGAGCATCTGGACGTGTTTAGCGAATTTTTACGGCACGTCCAGGAATATTTTTCGCGAAAATCTTAAAACAGTTGAACGGACAAATAACCAAGTTAACCAAATCATATTCCCGCCAGCAGTATCCACTGTTCTTCTGCTGGATGTGGAGCGAGAGCGACCTGGTGAAGTTAACCGAATGGCTTGGCATCACCGCCCACCACCTCGTCATGCTGCGCGACGGCGCAACAGATAAGGTGTCGGTGTGGTACGACGCGCAAGATATCTCGCGTGTTATGGGGAAGATAGCCGAAAAAATAAACAGCGACGGTGAATGGTTTCCTCGTGTCAAAGATAGCTTCCAAGACTTGTGGCAGAAACTATTTCCGTACCTCAACGAAGAGCAAGAGCTTAAGACGCTCGCGGATCTCAAACACTACTGCAACTGGTGGGCCGCCTGGTGGTCGCCCATGGCGATTCTCTTCGAAATACCCAATATTTCCTCGCTGCCGCAAGAGGTGCGCGATGCCGCCTTTGCCATCCGCGCCGAGACACAAGACTTTTCTGACCTCGGTGAAGAGGTCATTGATCAGTTTTTTGCCGTGCAGTATCCCAAGCTCGAACCTCTCTGGCGCCTGATGACGCCAGATGAATTATCCAGCCCCGACAGGCTGACAGAAGCAAACGTTAAGAATATTAAAGAGCGCGCGCAGGGCTGGGGCTTAGTCGACGGCGAGCTGGTCGCGCCGGCAGCGATTCCAGCGCGGCTAGCAGAACGTGGCCTTGAGCTAGAAGAGATCGCGGTGGACGGCGAGGTTAAAGAGATAAAAGGCCAGCCGGCCTGCCGCGGCCACGCGCGCGGAAAAGTTCGGCTCATTCTCGACAGTAAAAGCATCTATGAGCTGCAGGACAGGGAAATTCTGGTCACCGAAATGACAACGCCCGAGTATGTGCCGGCCATGAAAAAATCCGCAGCGATTGTCACCGATGAGGGTGGCGTCACCTGCCACGCCGCCATTGTGAGTCGCGAATTAAACAAGCCCTGCATCATCGGCACCAAGATTGCTACCCAAGTCCTCAAAGACGGCGATGAAGTTGAAGTCGATGCCGAACAGGGGATAGTGCGGAAACTATGAGCCGGATTATCAGCGCCGAAGCAAAAGCACTCCCGGCTGCCCTAGCCACGCAAATTTCACTGTCCGAGTGGTTTGAAGCCATTAACCACACTCAGCGCGAAGTATTTCGGCAAGAGGATAACGACAAAACAAAACGCCTCGCTGCACTGAATGAAATCATCGGCCTGCCGATCGATAAACCAACTACTTTTGCCGCCGCCGACGTGGCGAGCAAATCCGCTGCTTTTGCAGCCTACCTGGCCGAACATGGTGATGAGCTGTGCGCGCTGCGCTTAGTACCCCAGCTGCCGCACTTACCAAAGCTGCGCATGCGAGGCATGATCGTGCGCGAGGTAGTCGCCACCTGGTTGCCACAGCAAGCTATTAATCCCACAAATTACCTGGCCAATTTCTTTTCGCACGCCGAGCAAACCGACTGGTCCACTATATATATCATCAACCAGCATGGCATCTTTGGTGAGATTATCGCAGGCGGCCTGGGGCAACTCTCGCAAGGGCTGTACGCGGACAATGAACCAAAACCATTTTCATTTGATTTTAAGCAGTGGCGGATCGACAGCCAGGATAAAAATATAGCAGCGCACCTGAAAAAAATAGTTGAGCACGTGCGTGTACCTAACGCCGCGCTCCGCGAGCAGTTAGCTGCAGCCCTGAGAGCGAATTTTACTGGCGAGTACCTCCACGGCTATTTCGAAACCGTGAGCAATGAATTTGGCCTCCATTTTGTCGACTATAACCGGATGTTGGGAGAGTTTTATGCCGATTTCCGGCCAGCAGCCAAAGTTGCCGCCGAGCTGTCCGGCTATGGAGCAAGCCCTGGCCGAGTTCAGGGAAAAGTCCGGGTTGTAACAAATCCCGCGGCAGCGTCACTACAATTTGGCGATATCTTGGTGTGCGACATGACTACTCCAGATTTTGTACCCCTGATGCAGCGCGCCGGAGCCATCGTCACCGATCGCGGCGGGGTGCTGTGCCACGCAGCGATCGTGAGCCGCGAGCTCGGCAAACCCTGCATTGTCGGTACAAAAGTTGCAACCAAAGTTTTACAAGACGGCGATGAGGTAGAAGTAGATGGGGATAAGGGGATTGTGCAAATTATTAAAAAATCTCATTAATAACGCCTTAAGTCCTTTGAGTAAGGCGTTACTTCCTGGACAGGAGTTATATTGAATACAATAATACGTAAGTAGGTTCTTTCCCAGTTCTGCAGGCAAGTTTCTCTTGATCGTCACGATCAGAAAGGCAAAAAAATGACACGGCATCGACTCATTGCGCTTGTTGTTGTGAGCTTCACGTTAGCTATCCTGGCACTCATGACAGATGCGTTCTGGTGGTTCCTGGAAATAAATTGGCAAGTGGCATGGAGTGATTTCAAGGTGGGAGTAGGTGAATCTGAAATAGCCTGCTTGTGGGCAGTAGTCCATGGTGTGTGGTCTGTTATCCCTGCCGCACTGCTATCATTCTGCAAGAAACCTCCTTTCGAATCTGCGAGAGAATATTTTGCAGGATATCTGGCACTTTTGATTGGCAGCACCATCCTTTTTGGATTGAGCGACCTTACGTCCGGTTGGTGGTTACTCAATGGCGGAATATATTTTGCAACGGCGCGGTGTGCTTTTCTCCAATCCTTTCTTGTGTCAAATCTCCTCGTCCTTTTGTTCTTGCCGGTTCCTGTGCAGGAATATCGACAGTTGAAACTCGGATTCTAACGCCTTGGGGAACTCCCGGGCTTTTTTCTTGCCCTAATACCGCCGCATCACGGCACGGACGATGCCTTGCACGACCGGATTCTTCACGTAGATCGGCTTCATGCGCTTATTCGCCGGCTGCAGGCGGATGCGCGTGCGCTCGCGGTAGTAGCGCTTCAAGGTTGCGTTCTCGTTTTCCAGCAGCGCGACCACAACATCACCATTGCTGGGGTAGAAGTTTCTTTCCACGATCACGTAGTCGCCATCCAGAATACCGTCGTCTTTCATGGAATCGCCCTTAACCTGCAATACGTAGCAATTTAAGTTTGGCAGCAGCTCAATGGGTACCGACACTTTTTGCTCCTCCTGCAGGGCTTCGATCGGCCGCCCGGCCGCAATAATCCCAGCCAGCGGCAGCTCAATGCCGCGCGTAAATGCGTCCGCCTTTTCCGTAAGGATAGCCGAGCGCATCTTGCCCGTGCGCAGGCGCAAGTAGCCTTTCTTGCGCAGCGCCTGCACGTGGGAATACGCCGTGGCGGGGGATTTAATGCCCATCGCCCGCATCACATCGCGGTAGCTGGGCGAATACTTGTGTGCCGCCAGGTACTCACGGATCGCATCGAGCGCCTCGCTTTGCTTCTTAGTCAAATTGCCACTGGTGGGAAATTTTTTTGGCCTAACCATCGAACAATAGTATAACAAAAATAAACTGTTATAGTAAATCCTGATGCCTACGCGATACCTCGCTGCCATTACCTTGTGCGTTGTCCTTGTTGGCTCCGTGCCGGCTCACGCACAGGAGGAAACTGAGGCTACGCCTACGCCGACACCACCAGCCGCTACCCCTGCTCCCAATCCCGATCTCGCTGCCCTGAAAGCCAAAGAAACCGAACTAGCTACGCTCGAGGAGAAAATTAAAGCCCTGCAGAATCAGCAAGCTGCCGCAACCAACCAGACAGAACTGGCCGCCAGTCAAGTTGAGCGCCTGAGCGCAACGCTGGAACTCTCCGAGCTTCAGCTAGCACAAACAGTGCAGGGGCTCGCACGCCTTGAGAGCGAACTTAAGCAGGTTGGCGAAAGCATCGAGCAGGGGCAGGATGCGATCAAGACGATCCGCGCGCAGCTGGCTGATATTCTCGTAGCCCTCTACCACCACGAGCGAACCTCCGTGGTCGACCTCATGCTCACCAACGATCTCACCCTGGCTACGCTCATGACGGAGCAGCGCGCCTACCATCAGCTGCAGGCGAGCGCCATGGGCCTGATTGACAGCCTGCGCACGGAACAAGAACAGCTGGCGGGTGAGCAAGCAGCCTTGCAGAGCCGCCAGCAGGAATTGGATCAGCTGCGCGCAGTGCAGAGCGTGCAGTACGCGAGCTTGGGCGAGCAGCGCCGTGAGCGCCAGCGCGTGTTATCGTTAAAGCAGGAAGAGCAGGCCAGCTACACCCAAAAGCTGGCTGAGGCACAGAATGCCCGCCGGGAAATTGAGCGTCAGATTTTCACGCTGCGCGGCAGCGGCGAGCAGATTCAATTGAACGATGCACTCTCGGCCGCTCGCTTTGCCTCCTCTGTCACCGGCGTTCGCCCCTCGCTGTTGCTGGCGGTGCTCAAAGTGGAAACGGGTGTCGGCGAAAATCTGGGTAGCGGCGTTTTCCCTGATGACATGCACCCCGCTAGCCGCGACGCCTTTCTGCGCCTCACCAGCAAGCTGGGACTCGACCCCAAGAAAACGCCTATTTCCCGCCGGCCAAATAGCTACAGCGGGTGGGGCGGCGCTATTGGCCCCGGCCAGTTCCTGCCGGATACGTGGGAGAGATTAGAACCACGAGTTGCGCAGCTGATGAATAAGCCCACGCCGAACCCTTTTGAACTGACCGATACGCTAGTGGCGGTTGGTATTATGCTGGCCGACCGCGGTGCAGCCTCGCCCGCTCAGGAAACCGAAGCGCTCGCGCGCTATGTGGCAGGCCCGAATTGGATGTATCACACCTGGTACAGCCGCCGCGTACTAGCCGTGGCTGAAGAGTATGGTCAAGAGGGTCTTAGCTAAGGTTTCGCCTGCCGCACTTGTTTGGCTCGGAAGCGCCGCGTTAAACGCCACCCTGTGGGCGTTGTCGCTCAGCGTGTTTCCGGCCGAGGAATCGGCAGTTATCCTCCACTACAGCGTTGGGGTAGGTATTGACTTTATTGGCCAGGGCCAGCAGATTAACCTCTTACCCGCTTTCGGACTCGCCCTTATGTTGTTTAATGGCCTCCTCGTCCGCCTGCTCCGCCGCCACGAACCACTCACGGCCTGGGTGATACGGGGTACCACGCCCCTGGTGCAAATTATTCTCCTGGTTGCCTTTGTGTTAATTTGGCAAGCCAATTAATACGCTATGCCTCAACCGAGTCGTCGTTACGTCGAGCTTGACACCACGTTGCTCTGGCAGCGCTTCTTTGCCACGCTGCCAGGCCTACTCTCCTGGGGGACGCTGATTGGGCTGACCGTGCTGGCGTTCCTGCTCCCGTTCTGGGTAGCCATTTTCATTATTGCGTATGACGTGTACGTACTAGTCCGGGCTTTTTACATGTCGGTGCATCTGGTCTTTGCCTACACGCGCCTGAAAAAAATGAAAGATATTGATTGGCTCAGCCGCTGCCGGCAGACAGCTAGCGATCTATCCTGGGAAGCTGTGCATCACATTATTATCTTTCCGACGTATCAGGAATCGCTTACCGTGCTGCGCGCTTCGCTCCAAGCGCTCGCCCAGAGTCAGTATCCGCACGAGCGCCTGCATGTCGTCGTAGGGTTCGAAGAGCGAGCAGGGGAGGCCGCCCGGCAGCGGGCAGCGGCGCTGACGGCAGAATTTGGCCAGACATTTGGTACATTTCTGACGACGTTTCACCCCGATAATTTGCCAGGTGAAAAACGCGTTAAGAGCGCAAATGCCAACTGGGCGATTAAGCAACTCGAAAAGCATGTAGGGGGGCGCATTCCCGTTGATCATCTGCTCGTCAGCAACTTCGATAGCGATACTGTCGTTGGCCCCACGTACTTTGCCTACCTAACCTACGTATTTATTACACATCCCGATCGTTACCGGGTGAGCTACCAGCCGCTGCCGATGTACAACAATAACCTGTGGGATGCGCCGGCCTTTTCCCGCGTCATTGCAACGGGCTCGACCTTTTGGCAAATGATCGAATCCACCCGTCCCGAACGATTGGTAACGTTCTCGAGCCACTCCATGACGCTCCGGGCACTCAAAGACGTCGGCTACTGGCAGCCGGATATTGTCTCCGAAGATTCCCGGATTTTTTGGCAATGTCTGCTCCACTACAATGGGCACTACCGCACGGAACCCCTCTATACCTCGGTTTCCATGGATGCGGCGCTCGCGCAATCGTGGTGGAAAACGTTTCTGAACCAATATAAGCAAAAGCGGCGCTGGGCGTGGGGGGTAGAGAATTTCCCCTACATGGCCGTCGGCTTTATGCGGAATAAAAAAATTCCGCGCACCGTTAAACTGGTCTATGCTTTCCGCACACTGGAGGGGCATTACGCCTGGGCCACCACGGCCATTATTGTGGCGGGCCTCGGCTGGCTGCCTATCTTCTTCGGCGGCCCACAATTTCATGCCACGGTGCTTTCCTATAATCTGCCGTTCGTCGCCCGGACGATTATGTCGATCGCGATGCTTGGCCTCTTGGTTTCTACAACACTGTCGCTGGTACTGCTGCCGCCAAAACCAACTCGCTATAGTCGCTGGCGCTATATTTCGATGTCGCTGCAATGGGTGCTGGTCCCGATCATTGCGACGATTCTTTCCGCCATTCCAGCCCTGGACGCCGAGACGCGCCTGATGCTGGGACGCGACTTGCACTTTAACGTTATGGAGAAAATGAGAAAAGAATCGCTCTCGACCGATGCTTGATTTCACCCCGCTGCGAGCGACGCACCTCGCCTGGGGGGGAATGAGCTTCGCGATTGTCTGGTTCTGGGTAAAAATTGCACTCTCGCGCCGCCCGCCCGCACTGCGCGCGCACCCCTCGCACCGCGCCTACTTCGCGGGCGTGGTCCTGGTTACCGTGACGACCCTAACCAGCGCGCTCCTGCTTGAAGGCATTGGACTGCGCCTGAGCTTAATCGGCGCTGCCATCTTGATTCTAATCATCGGCACGCTTGATGAAGTTTCTCCGCTATCACCCGCCCGCCAGCTCGCCGGCCAGATCATTATTGCGCTGCTGCCGGTGGCCGCGGGCTGGATAATACCCCACGTCATGAATCCATTTGGCGACGGCGTGGTACCGATTACCTACGGCGGGGGAGTGCTGACCGTGCTGTGGCTGCTCTTTCTAATGAACAGCGTCAACTGGCTTGATGGCGCCGACGGGCTGGCTACTGGTGTTGGCACCATCGCGTTAGTGACTTTAGCCGCCGTCAGCCTGCTGCCAGCTACCCAGGATCCACTCACGCTGTCATTAGCCCTCACGGGCGCTGGCGGAAGTTTCGCGTACCTTATTTGGAATTGGCCGCCAGCCAGAATCTATTTGGGCACCAGCGGCAGCTGGTTCTTGGGGTTGTACATTGGCCTGGTCGCAATTATTGGGGGCGGGAAAATAGCTACCACACTGCTCGTCTTGGCGATCCCGACGCTCGATGTACTCCTGGTGATCGTGCAGCGCCTACTGGCCGGCCAGCGGCCCTGGCGCGGCGACACAACACGGCACCTGCACCATCGCCTGCAAGCTCGCGGCACCTCTCCTGTCTTACTGGCAGCGCTGGCGCTCCTCGTCACCGCAGTACTCGGCCTGGGAGCGGTCATGCTACAAACCCGACACAAGCTCCTTACCGTAATCGCGGTGGCGGCAATGCTCAGCGCGACCTCACTCCGACTATGGCGACAGCAAAAATCGGCCTCATCGGACTAGTGCTCGCGGGCGGCATCCTAACGTTCACGCTCTGGCGTAGTAGTGATCAGCCAGAAGACTGCGCCCTCGCCTTTACCTCTTCTCTCAATATTGAGGGGAGCGGCCACATAGCAATCGCTCTTGCCCGCACGCCTGAAGAACAGCGGCAGGGCTTGGCGGGGTGCCGCAGCCTGCCTCCGCGCACGGGCCTGCTGTTTCCGCTGAGTCCGCCACGCCA
>DATDVI010000002.1:0-6948 GCA_035290125.1 Candidatus Anderseniibacteriota bacterium | reverse complement strand
TTTTGGGCGAGCGCCCGCCTGCCGGACGCCTGCCTGCCGGCGAGGCAGGGGCAGGCCCGCGTAGGATTTTGCGAGGTGCAAGTCGATCGGCGATTAAGAACTTACGCGCGTCTTGGGAGAGATCAGTAAAACTATCCGCTGCCTGGACGAGTGCACCTGAGGTACTGGCCCGAAAATTGATCACTTCCACGCGCAGGCCTTTGCGCTGGGCGAAGTCGACTAAGGGGATAAAATCGCCGTCGCCCGAGACGAGCACGGCAACGTCGATCTTCGGCTCAAGCTGCAGCACGTCCACGGCAATACCGACATCCCAATCCCCTTTCTTCTGGCCGCCGACGAACGTTTGCAGCGGCTTCGTTTTAACTTCGAAGCCCTGGTCGGATAGCGCCTGGTGAAAATCGCCTTCGTGCGCCTCTTCAGTGGTGATGCCGTAGGCCAGCGCCCGGACTAAGTGGCGGCCGGCGACGGCTTCCTCTAAAATTTTCTTAAAATTTACTTTTTTGCTGTAGAGCGCCCGGGCTGAGTAATACAAGTTCTGGATGTCGACGAAGACACCGACGCGCTGCTGGGGAAATTGGCCGGGGATACTCATAGGTGATTTGTGCTTTGCCTTATTGCGCCTTGATACCAAGCTTTTTCGTCAGCGAGCGGTAGCGCTTGTCGTCCTGGCGCTTGAGATAGGTTAGCAGCCGCTTGCGTTTGCTGACCATGCCTAAGAGGCCTCGCCGGCTGTGGTTGTCTTTCTTATTTTTTTTCAGGTGCTTAACTAATTCGTCAATTTTTTCGGTAAAAATAGCGACCTGCACTTCCGGCGAGCCGGTATCCAGCTTGTGCAGCTTGTACTTCTTAATGATGTCTTTCTTGCGATCTTCTACTTTACTCATGTGTTTTAATTATATACGAAAATTGGCGTACGGACTACCGTAACCCAACGAGCTTTCAAACGCAAGGGGTGGGTTACTGAGCCCCCTACTGCGGCGTGATCAGCTCCAGGATTCTCGGCTTCAGGTTTCCCGCAACGACCTGGAAGTCGAAGGCATCGACCGTGCCGTCTTTGTTGAGGTCGTTGGAGTTAGTGATCGGCTCGGTGCCGGCTTGATCGAGCGGGGTTATGTGCTGACTGATTGACTGCAGATCGGCCGCATCGGCACCGATGAGATTTTCAGTGAACGTGGCGCCGGTGTCCCCCACGGCGCTGCCGAAGTAGAAGGTGTAGGGTTCGGCTAAGCCAGTGTCAGGGTTGGCTTTGATGGTGACGGCAAGCCAGGTGTTCTTGATAGCGCCATCGGGGAAGTGGATGTGCAGACGATCCGAGCCCTGCTGGCCGGCGCCGGGTCGGACCGGCAATAAGATCGGATACGGATCCGGTGACCAGACGCTCACGTCATTGCTGTTGCCAACTCGAAACTCGAAGTCCGCATTGTCGAGCCTGATACCATCATTGGGTAGGTTATCAATATCAATGATGAGGCCGTTAATGCCGCGACTGTAGCCGGAGATGTTGGCAAACGAGGCTGTCAGCCCGGGTCGAAGCGCAGTTTTATCCAGGGCGAGATCAATGCCAAAAGCAGATTGGCCGTAGAGGAGGGATACGCCTCGGACGGTAGAGGAAGTGGGTGACGGTGAAGGTGAGGAGGTAGGAGAAGGACAGGAGAACTGGATGTCTACTTCGGCCCGGTCGGGAGCAGCCAGCACAGTGGTGATGCAAATGTTAATTTGCGGAATGCGGAGAGTTTGTCCCGCCGGCAGCGCTGCATCATATACCGAGGTAGTGGCGGGTGTAGCGTCGAGAAGTAGCGTATCACTAAAGCGACTGGTCACTCGCAGGGTGACGCCGTTGACAACTGAGTCGGTTGCCTGGAAGGCGTCAAAACCGTATGGCCGACGGTATTCTAGCAGGAGCTCGTATCTGGATAGCGTGCTGCTAAAGGAATCTTCCACCAAGTGCAAAGGGATGCGGATGGCCTGTACGCCGGAAGAAGCCTGTTCAATCGGCAGAAGCGTATAGTGTCCGCTATCGGTGACTTCTTGAATATTGTGCGGCTGCAGCCAGCCGAGCCGTTCTTTGTGAATGTTGTGGAAGTGGAAATATCTATGGCTGCCCATGGGGTCGAATACGTCGCCCCGGCCGATGCGGTTATCCTCTATTTGTTCGCAGTCATTACTGATGGTGACAGCTTGATTATTCTCAAAACAGCGTAGTGCGTAGGCATGACCTAAGCCTAGGTTATGACCTAATTCGTGGGCGGCAACAATCGGCAGGTACCAGCGTTTGTCTATCACAGATACTCCTCCGCTGCTCGCCCAGGCATTGATCTGCCCGCAGTTAGAACCATCGGGTAGAATGTATTGAACATAGTCATATATACTTAGGTCTTGGCCGGTTTGTTTCGCTGCTTCTTCAGTCGCCGTTATTATATTCTGACTACATCTGCCCCAGTCACGGTCACTACCGTACGGAATGGTGTACGGCCCCAAGACATCACCAGCTAGCTCTAGTTGGCTATATGAGGCTTCCCGGTAGTACTTGGCTACGGCCTGGGGGCCATCAAAAAATACTTGCCGGGCAAAGCCGGGGGTAGCCGGGGTCGTAGCATGCGGAGCATCAGAAAATTGCAGAACCACTACTGCTACCCGCTGACTGCCAGTAGTGGCCCCGCGTACTTGGCCACTGGTGCCGCCGATGATTTTGGCGTTTTGCAGCTCTGGACCATTAGGGCCTTGCATTTGCCGGCCTTGCAGGCGCAAACGAGTGTTGGGTTGTAGATCGACAGTCGGCGAGAAATTAGATAGGCGCAGGCGCTGGCCGGAATCGGTGCGCAGCACGTAGACAGTCTCCTCATATTCCACGCCGATGTCGTTGGCAGTTTCCGTCCAGCGCTCTCCTATCCAGACCTCCAGTGTGCCATCAACAGCAGTTTGCCCCGCGTTTCTGGCGGCGCGGCTGGAGAGCTGGGGAGCGTAGACGGTACCTAACCCAAGAATCAGCACCACTACTCCAACAACGAGCAAGAGCAGAACGATAGGTTGGCGCAAGAAAGTGAGTGACAAGGAAGAAATACTAGAAGTTAGACGATTGCTCCCCCACTTGATTACTTGATCATAGCACAAATATTGTGCTCAGGCAACTTTGCCGGAATTACTTATACGCTTCGCTATGGGAGCCGATTCGCAGCGAGGGGGAGGGGGTCAGTCATCGCTCGGCAGTGTGTTGACGTACCCCTCCGTCTCCCCCGCTTTCAGCGGGGTCGACCACCCTCCCCTCCGCCAGCTGGCGGAGTAAGGGGAGGGAAAACTGTACGCTACCTTAAGCAGTTTTCCGGTGATAGCGGGAGTGGATGTCTTTTAAGTGCACGTCGGTTAAGTGGGTGTAGTGCTGTGTGGTGGTGATGGACGCATGGCCGAGCAGCTGCTGGACCTGGCGGACGTCGGCGCCGTTGCTTAAGAGATCGGTTGCGTAGCTATGCCTAAGTGTGTGAGGCGTAATGTTCTTCGTCAGCCCCGCGGCGGCGGCGTACTTTTTGATTAACCGCTGCACGCTGCGGGGTGTGAGGCGCAGATTCGCCTGATCGATTTCGGCAGGAGCTGGCCCCGCGTGATGGCGGATAAACAAGGCTGGGTCTATATCCTCACGTAGCGCCAGGTATTCCCCGATCGCCTGCAGCGCTGAATCAGATAGAAAAACTACCCGAACTTTGTTCCCCTTGCCGCGGACGGCGACTTCGCTCACCGCCTCCCGAATGTCGTCGCGATCGAGGCTGATGAGCTCAGCCACCCGAATGCCGGTAGAGAACAGGGTTTCCAGCATCGCGCGGTCGCGCGCGGCACCTGGCGTGTGCGCGTGCAGAGGGGGAGATTTGAGCAAGGCATCGATTTCTTCCGGATACAGCACGTCGATGTCGCGCTCACCCAGCTTGGCCAGACCGATTTTATCGGGGGCGAGGGCCGCAATATCGCGTTTGGCGAGGTACTTTAGAAACTGGCGAAGGGCGATGAGGTGGTAGTTTTGCGTGGCGAGGGAGACCCCCGCCTGAGAAATATCATGGGGCCGGGAGGCAGTAACACTTAAATACCGGCGAAACTCACGGACAGCCTCGGGGGTAATTGCCGCTACGGAAGACACTTTTTGCTGGGTGTAGAAGCGCTGTAAATACCGATCGTAGTTTTCGACCGTTTTGGCTGAGCGGCCTTGGGCTATTTCCAGATCCTCAAGAAAATCGGCGTGGAGCTGTTTGAGGGTGGGCATAAATCCCCCCTAACCCCCCTTTGACAAGGGGGGCATTAACTCCTGCAGGTAAGCTTCAGTATTCTGAAATTGTGAGGTCACTTTAACAAATCCAGGGCGCAGGGCATTTCCTGCGTGCGCTCGGCGGCGGTGAGGCGTGTGCCGAGCGGCGTCCAATGGTAGTGCTCCCCTTCGTTGACAACCAGGCCGTAGTGCTCGAGCAAATCGCGCATTACGACTTGGGTGACGGCATAGGGTACTGATTGCGTGCGAACGAACGACAGCAAAATCGAATCGGGCTGGCGGCGGGACAACAGCCCCTCGTGATCCCAGAGTGGCGCGAACGTGTCCCATATGTCCTGATTCCAACGGCGGATATGGTACGAAACGTTCGGCAGCGCGGCTTCGCTTAAATCCCAGAGCAGCGGTACACAGGCTTGGATCACATTGAGGTACTCACCCCAAATGCTGCCAAATTGGGCCCAATTGGTGTGGTAGACATCGGTGTGCCAGAGCAGGTAATACTGCTGGCTGGCGGGCAGCTCGAGAAAACGCTGGTAGCGTGATTTCACGACGACTAACTGCTCTTGCTGGCGGCGCAGGAGGCGCAGGGCTTGCAAGGTGGTGCGGAGACGGCGCAGCCGCAAGGATTGCCATTCGTTTTCGAGCGGAATAAGCGGGTGGCCCCGGCGGGAGGGCAAATTACTGGCCAAATCATACGCATCATCGGGTGTGAGTAGCCACTCACTCCCCTCGCGTTGCAGCTGGCCGGGGTGGCGGGAAAACTGCCGCAGCGCGTAGAGCGCATCTTGAATGGCCGGGACATCGAGCACCTCGGTGCTGGTGATAGGTAAATCGAGCAGTAGCGGGATGTGCGGATGCTGCTCGGACCACAGATCGAACACAACCTTACGCCACGTGCGCCCGAGTACCTCAGAATGTCCGGGTAGATAGTTCAGAATGGTGCTCACGGCACTACTCGGATCGGGGGCTTCCTCGATGACGTGCGTGAGTTCCTCAGGATTCAGGCGGCCGTGCGAGTCGCTGAGCACGCAGAGGGCCTGAAGTTTTTCCATGCACTTATAGGATACCTAGACAACCTCTTTCTGTCGAGTGCGGCGTGTACGGGTACTTTCAAACGCAATCTCATCGCCTTTCAGCACGGCGTTGATCGTCGCGCCTGGCGGAAACGTGCCACTGAGCAAGGTTGTCGCCAGCTTATTCTCCAGCCGGCGCTGAATTTCGCGGCGCAGCAGCCGCGCGCCGTATTGTGGGTCGAAGCCGTCCTGTGCCAGGCGGTTGCGTACTTCCGGGGTAATACTGAGCGTTAAGCCCTGAGCGGCGACCCGGCGCGCTACCTCGGCGAGGAGCAGATCGGCTACTTGCTGGACGTGTTCTTTGGTTAAGGCGTGAAAGACGATTGTTTCATCAATACGGTTGAGCAGCTCAGGCCGGAATGTTTCCTTGAGCTTGTCCTGCAAAAGTTCTTTCAAGTCCTGCCAATTTTGATTGCCGCCCTTCGACTCGCTCCGCTCTCTTCGACTTCGCTCAGAGTAAACGCTCAGAGTTTCGCTGCGCTCAGTAGCCTCCTGGATCATTTTACTGCCAATATTGCTGGTCATAATGATCAGCGTATTTTTGAAATCGACGCGGCGGCCGCGGCCATCGGTGAGCTGCCCATCTTCGAAGATCTGCAGCAGAATATTGAAGACATCGGGGTGGGCTTTTTCGATTTCGTCTAAGAGGATTACCGAGTAGGGTTTCCGGCGGACGGTTTCTGTCAGCTGGCCGCCCTCGTCGTGGCCGACGTAGCCGGGCGGGGCGCCGATCATGCGGGCGACGGAGTGCTTTTCCATGTACTCCGACATATCGAGGCGAATGAGGGCGTCGCTGGCGCCAAAGAGCACTTCGGCTAAGGCGCGCGTGAGCTCGGTTTTGCCGACACCCGTGGGGCCCAGAAACAGGAAGACACCTTGCGGGCGGCGAGGGTCTTTGAGCCCCGCACGGTTGCGGCGAATGGCCTCGCTGACGGCACCAACCGCCTCATCCTGGGCGATCACACGCCGGTGCAACTGCTCTTCGAGGTGCAGCAGCTGCTTTGTTTCGGCCTCAGTCAGCTTGGCGACGGGAATTCCTGTCCAGGCAGAGAGGATGCTTTCAATATCACTGGCGACTACCTCGGGGTGCGCTGTCCCCCGCCGCTGCTGCCACGTTTCCTCAAGTTGCGTAACCGCAGCCTCGGCTTCTTTGATTTTTTTCTTCAGCGGGGCCGCGGTTTTAGCGGCCGGCTTGGCGCCTAGTGCCGCCAGTTCGCGCTTAAGGTCTTTAACTTCGGCTTGCTTAGCGGCCAGTTCGCTGGGAGCTTCCATGGTCGACAGTCGCACTTTGGCGGCGGCTTCGTCCATGAGGTCAATAGCTTTATCCGGCAGGAAGCGGTCGCGAATATATTTGTTGGACAAGTGCGCAGCGGCTTGGAGCGCTTCATCGAGAATTCTCACTTTGTGGTGGGCTTCGTAACGGTCGACGAGTCCGCGCAAAATCTCGATCGTATCTTCAACCGATGGCTCAGCCACCTGCACGGGCTGAAAGCGGCGCTCAAGGGCGCCGTCGCGCTCAATGTATTTGCGGTACTCAGCCAGCGTGGTGGCGCCAATTACCTGGAGCTCACCGCGGGCGAGGGCCGGCTTTAAAATATTGGCGGCGTCCATTGAACCACCCCCCTC
>DATDVI010000001.1:0-2682 GCA_035290125.1 Candidatus Anderseniibacteriota bacterium | reverse complement strand
AGTGGCGAGGCATACCTGAAGACCGAGCACACCCGTAACCCCGTGCCATTTTATTTGGCCCGCCCGGAACTTAAACGATCGTACGGGCGCAGTGACACTGAGGTGCGGGCACTGCGCACGGAGGTGGCCGGTGTGCTGGCCGATGTGGCGCCCACTATTTTGGATATTCTGCGACTGCCCAAGCCACCGACAATGACGGGAGTATCGCTCCTGGGATCAATTTAAATTTCTGGTTTCTTCTTCCACCAGTCTTGTGATTGCTCGTAGGCGTGGGCAACTTGAAACAGCTGCTCCTCGCCAAAGTGTGGGCCAATTACTTGCAGCCCGACGGGCAGAGAATTAACGAAGCCGGCCGGCACCGAGAGCGCGGGCAGCCCCGCCACGCTGGCGGGATCCGTTAACAGATCGGCGAAATACATGGCCAATGGATCGTCAGCTTTTGCGCCCAGCGGAAACGCCGTTTCTGCCGAGACGGGCCCGGCGATGACATCGACTTCTTTAAAGGCGGCAGCAAATTCCCGACGAATCAAGGTGCGGACACGGCTGGCCTGTTTGTACCAGGCATCAATGTAGCCGGCGGAGAGCGCGTAGGTACCCATGAGAATGGAGCGTTTTACTTCGGGGCCAAACCCCTGCCCCCGCGCGGTTTCGTAGTGCTGCAGGAGGCTGCCTGCCGCAATGCGTGGGAGCGGAGCGAACCGCAGCGCATCGAATCGGCTTAGATTCGTCGATGCTTCAGACTTCACGAGCAGATAATACGTGGGTACGGCCAGGTGCATGAGCGGCAGCGAAATCTCTTTGAGTGTGGCCCCTTGTTGTTCCAGCGCCGAGACGGCTTTGGTAACGATATTCTTAACGCTATCATCGACTTCGTCCCCAAAAAATTCGGCGGGCAGGCCAATCGTGAGCCCCGCGATGCTCTGGCCACATGCTTGAGTATAGGCAGGAACGGGGTGAGGCGAGCTGGTAGCATCTTGTTGATCAGAACCGGCGATTATCTCGAGCAACAAGGCTGCATCCTTCACTGTGCGCGCGACCGGACCGACCTGATCGAAGCTGCTGGCGTAGGCGATAACGCCAAAGCGGCTGACCCGGCCATAGGTTGGCTTAACGCCGACGACGCCACAGAAACTGGCTGGCAGTCGCAGTGAGCCGCCGGTATCAGTGCCGAGCGCCGCAAGGACTTCGCCAGCGGCGACGGCAGCGGCCGAACCACCGCTACTGCCGCCGGCTACTCGCCCAGTATCCCAGGGGTTTTTGACCGGGCCGTAGGCCGAAAATTCGTTACTGGCACCCATGGCAAATTCGTCGCAGTTGGTTTTGCCGATGATCACGGCGCCTGCGTCTTTGAGCCGCTGGACTACTGTGGCATCAAATGGCGAGCGAAATGATTGCAACATTTTTGACGACGCGGTGGTGTGCCCCTCGGTCGTACAGATAATGTCTTTGATGGCAACAGGAATACCAGCCAGGCGGCCAGTCTTGGCGGTGGGCGTGGCCTCAGTAAAAACTTCTAAAAACGCATTCAGTGACGGGTTGGTCGCCTGAATCTGCTGGAGCGTTTCGGCCAGCAGCTCCGCGGGCGAGATTTCTTTGGCGGCCAGCGCGGCTTGGGTAGCAGCAATGGAGAGCGGAAAAGTCATGCGTTCAGGCAAACACCGCTTTCACTTTTAAGTGATTCTGGTGCGTTGCTGGTGCAGCCTGCAGCAGTGCGCTCGGCGAGCACAGCGCCCGGCTCTGCACTTCGTCTGGCCGGGTAACGTTGGTGAGGCCGGTGACGTCATCTGATGTTGGTACATCGCGCGTATCCACTTGCTGGATCTGGGAAAAATTAGCTAGGGCAGCGGCTAGATCACGTGTCGCGCGTTTGATTTCGTCAGCCGATAACCCCAAGCGCGCTAAGAAAGCGATGTATTTCACTTCCGCTTCAGTTACCGAGACTTCAGCCATTACTGCTCAGCATTTGCTTAAACTGCTTCTCCGTCAAGATGGTGAGGTTTAGCTGCCCGGCCTTAGCAGCTTTGGTGCCCGGGTCTTTTCCGACAACAACAAAATCAACTTTTTCGCCGGGGGTGCCAGCGACTTTGCCGCCGCGCTGCTGGACCAGGTGTTTTGCTTCCTCGCGGGTAAGCGCCTCTAAGTTGCCGGTGAAGACGAATGTTTTGCCAGCCCAGGGACCAGCAGTGGCCTCGGGTGTGATGGTGACGCCGACCGCGGCGTAGCGGCTGATAACCTCGCGGTGGTGCGGATCCTGCCAAAATGTATGTATCGTGCGGGCGACTTTTGGGCCGACGCCCTCGATTGCTTCCAGCTCGGTGATGGAGGCAGCTTGCAGCTTGGTGAGTGTTTTAAATTCCCGGGCGAGATCTTGCGCGGTGACGGTGCCAACGAGCGGAATACTCAAGCCTACCAGAAACCGAGCGAGGGTGATGGTTTTGTGTTGTTGAATTTCCTGCACGAGTTTTCTGGCAGATGTATCGGCGAAGCGCTCCAGGGGTGTAAGATCGCCAACGGTGACTTCCCACAGATCTGGCGCATCTTTAATGAGCCCCTCTTGCAGCAGCTGTTCAACAATTTTGTCGCCGAGACCCTCGATATTAAACGCTTCGGAGCTGACCGTGTGCAGAATGCGCTCACGCTGTTGCGGAAAGCACTGTGTATTACTGCAGCGATAGATGGCGC